>CAYQKZ010000008.1:0-33923 GCA_964418135.1 uncultured Desulfobacterales bacterium | reverse complement strand
CGCTTCTACAGACCCGTTCGACCGATTTCTAACCCATCCTTGCACCTTATTTTGTATGGCGGCACGCTGGGTCTCGGCCCGAAAACATACGCCCTGAACCTTTCCGGTAATCACGGCTCTGGCTCTGACCTGTTCTGTCATATGCCATCCTTTGCAAGAAGTTTCATGAGAACAGGCTCATCGATGATCTCAACACCCAGTTTTCGGGCCGCTTCCAGCTTGGAGCCGGCGGCTTCTCCGGCCACCAGATAGGTGGTGTTCCGGCTGACTGCACCAGTCACTTTTCCGCCTGCAGCCTCGATCAGGTCTTTGGCCTGGGTGCGGGTCAGACTGGGAAGCGTTCCGGTCAGTACAAAAGACCTGCCTTCAAGCGTGTTATGAACAACCGGTGAGTCCGAGCGGATTTCAACGCCGCTTTCCTGTATTTTATCAAGAATTTCTCTGTTGCCTGGATTACTGAAAAAGCCGGCGATGCTCTCGGCAATGGTCTTACCGATCCCGTCCACCGCCGACAGGGATTCCGGAGACTGCTGCATGACCCCATTCAGGCTTCCCCATTTTCTGGCCAGAATATCGGCAATATTCTCTCCTACATGCCGAATTCCGAGGCTGTATAAAAACCGGCTCAACTGAATTTTTTTACTTTTTTCAATGGCGGATATCAGATTTTCAGCAGACTTTTGTCCCATACGGCTCAAAGTGAGCAGTTTTTCAATGGTCAATTGAAAAATATCCGCATAAGAAGTCAGCAGACCTGCATCCACCAGTTGTCCGGCCAGCTTTTCACCCAGCCCTTCGATATCAAAAGCGCGTTTGGAAGCAAAATGAATGATATTTTCCTTGAGCTGAGCCGGACATCGGACATTGAAACACCGGAGTGCAGACTCAAGCTTGTCGGAGTTTTCCAGCGAAGATCGGATGGTTTGAGAACCACAGGCAGGACAGGTTGCGGGCATCCGGAAGGCGATTTCACTGCCGTTACGCCTTTCGGTGACAACTTTGACCACCTTGGGGATTACATCCCCTGCTCTTTCCACAAACACCGTATCACCGATGCGGATATCCTTGCGCTGAATCTCTTCTTCGTTATGCAGTGTGGCCCGGCTGACCGAGACACCGCCGATTCTGACCGGCTCCAGATGGGCGACCGGTGTGAGGACACCCGTCCGGCCCACCTGCACTTCTATGGACTGAATCCGTGTGGTTCCCTGGATTGCCTGAAACTTCCAGGCAATGGCCCACCGGGGACTTCTGGATTTTTCACCGAGCATTCCCTGGTATCGGAGACTGTCAACCTTGATCACCATACCGTCAATCTCATAGGAAAGGCCGGATCGGCTTTCTGCCAATTCCCGGTAGAATTCCAGAACCTGGTCGAGTGTCAGGCAGGGATGGATCAGGGGGTTTATCTTGAATCCCATGGACGCAAGCCGGTTCAGGACATCCCAGTGTGAGTCGCTGTTCAAATCCGGTGCCAGTCCCGTACCATAGATAAACATATCCAGAGGGCGCGCGGCGGTTATTGACGAATCCAGTTGCCGGAGTGATCCGGCAGCGGCATTTCTGGGGTTGGCAAAAACCGGAAGGTGATTCTCTTCGCGGCTGCGGTTCAACTTATCGAACCCCCTGCGGTCCATGAAGACTTCTCCGCGGACCTCCAGCCGTCCTTCAAAAGAACCGGCCTGGAGCTGGAGCGGAACCGAGCGGATGGTTTTAACATTGGCGGTGATCACTTCTCCGGTAACACCATCCCCACGGGTGGATGCCATGATCAGCTTGCCGTCTTCATAGACCAGCTCGACTGCAACACCGTCCAGTTTCGGTTCGGCAGTATAAAGCACTGCATCCTGGGTTTGCAGCGATTTTTTCACCCGGTTGTCGAAATCGATAATATCCTGCATGACAAATGCATTATCGAGGCTGAGCATGGGAAGAGAGTGCGATGTGGTTTCAAACACGGCAAGTGGCGGCGCACCCACGCGAATCGTCGGTGAATCCAGGCTTTGCAGCTCGGGATGGGCTTTTTCAAGCGCTATCAACTCCTGCATCAAAAAATCGAATTCAGCATCCGATATTTCTGGATTGTCTTGAACATGGTACCGGAAGTTGTGATGGTGCAGGGCCTGACGAAGGGTTTCCATCCGATCTTTGACAGTGGAATTGGCCGGGGTATTCATAATGGTGTGTTTCATCCCAAAACCGGGCTATAGCCCCAGATAGGCTTTCTTGACAGCTTCATTGCTCAGGAGGTTCGGAGCGGAATCGGCCATCGTGATCGCACCGTTTTCCATGACATAGCCCCTGTTGGCCACTTTGAGGGCAAGATTGGCATTTTGCTCGACCAGAAAAATGGTGGTGTTGTTTTCGATATTTATCTTCTTGATGATTTCAAATATCTGGCGGACAATCAAGGGAGCAAGCCCCAGAGAAGGTTCATCGAGCAAAAGCAGCTTCGGCCTGGCCATCAGGGCCCGGGATATGGCAAGCATCTGCTGCTCGCCGCCGCTGAGCGTACCCCCGGCCTGATGCCTTCTCTTGGATAGAATTGGAAACAAATCCCAGATATAGGAGAGGTCTTTTCGGATATTGTCTTTGTCGTGTCGCAGAAATGTGCCCATGTCGAGATTTTCCGCAACTGTCAGGTAAGGAAATATCCTGCGGCCTTCCGGAACCTGACTGATCCCCAGAGCGACGATTTTTTCCGGACTCATGCCATGGATGGGTTGGTCTTTGAAGATGATTTCTCCTTGTCTGGGCGGAACGAGTCCGGAAATAGACATCAGGGTGGTGGTTTTTCCAGCACCATTGGCGCCGATCAAGGTGATGATCTCCCCTTCGGAAACCTCCATGCTGATGCTCTTCAGCGCCTGGATATTTCCGTAATACGTTGAAATGCCATTTACCCTAAGCATCTATTTCTTCTCCAAGATAGGCCTTGATCACCACGGGATTGTTGCGGATTTCTTCAGGCGTTCCCTGTGCGATCTTCTTGCCATAATCCATGACAAAAATCCGGTCTGACAGACTCATGACCAGTTTCATGTCATGTTCGATCAACAGGATGGAAACACCTTCGTCATCTCGAATCCGCGTGATCAATTCATCGAGTTCGTGCGTTTCCTGGGGATTCATACCGGCTGCCGGTTCATCGAGAAGAATCAGGAAAGGTTCGGTCGCCAGGGCTCTGGCGATTTCAAGAAGACGCTGGGCGCCATAGGGCAGATTCCTGGCCTGATCGTTGACATATCTGGCCAGCCCGATTTTTTCCAGAACCCGGAAACTGTCATCGACAATAGACTGTTCTTCTCTGATCATGGCCCGATTGCGGAATATGGCCCCGGCAACTCCGGCATGGGTTCGGCAGTGCCTGCCGATCATCACATTTTCAAGAAC
Source organism: uncultured Desulfobacterales bacterium (assembly GCA_964418135.1). Taxonomy (GTDB): domain Bacteria; phylum Desulfobacterota; class Desulfobacteria; order Desulfobacterales; family Desulfatirhabdiaceae; genus RAAP-1. The sequence goes on along the minus strand of CAYQKZ010000008.1, from coordinate 30,530 downwards.
CGTCATGTTTGGAAAGAGACGGATGTTCTGAAACGTGCGGGCCATGCCTTTTTCGGTTACCTGATTGGGCTTCAATCCGTTGATCCGCTCGCGCTTGTGGGTACCTGCTGCCTTGGGAGGCGAAATGATGATATCCCCTTGGGTCGGCAGATAAATCCCAGTGATGCAGTTGAAAAAAGTGGTTTTACCGGCCCCGTTGGGCCCAATCAGGGCGACAATTTCACCCTTTCGAATATCTATGTTCAGATTATCCAGGGCGCGAAGTCCGCCAAAATCCATCGTCAGTCCGTTTACTTCCAGTATGGTTTCCATAGGTGGGGATATCCGCATCAAGAATGTTTATCGGGCTGGAACTTGTAGCTCCGGCGGACATTGGCGACAATTCCCTGCGGACGAAAAACCATCATGATGACCATGATGGCTCCGAAAATCAGCATTCTGAATTCGGAAAACGCCCTGAGGTATTCGGGCAGCAGGATCAGGATCAAAGCGGCGATGGAGACACCGACAATAGAGCCCATCCCTCCCAGGACGACAATGGCCAGGATCATCGCCGATTCCAGAAACGTAAAACTGGCCGGATTGATAAAAGTCGTTTTGGCGGCGAAAATGACCCCGACCATGCCGGCCCAGGTGGCGCCCAGCGCAAAAGCCGTTAGTTTGGTACGGGTTTTGTCGATTCCCATGGCCTGACAGGCCACTTCATCTTCTCTTAAGGCGATCCAGGCGCGGCCGATCCGGGAATTCTGCAACCGATTGACAACAAAAATGGTGAACAGCACCATGCCGATCATCACGAAATATAAATAAATGATGGCGCTGGAAAGTGATAACTGAATGCCGAACAAAGAAGGCCTGGCAATCTGGGCGATACCGCTGGGACCGAACGAAAATTCATTCCAGTTTTCAAGTATCAGACGAATGATTTCGCCAAAACCCAGGGTGACGATGGCCAGATAATCCCCCCGCAGGCGCAGAACCGGAAACCCGAGAAGGATTCCGAAAAAAGCCCCCATCACCGCACCCATCGGCAGAACCGTCCAGAACCCGAGTCCGAAATGATGATTCAAAAGCCCATACGTATAGGCGCCAACCGCATAAAAAGCCACATATCCCAGATCCAGAAGGCCGGCCAGTCCGACAACGATGTTCAGGCCCAATCCCAGCACAATGTACATGAGGGCTGTGATCATGATGTTGGTCTGATAAGTGTCCATCACAAAAGGGAAGATCAGCGCAAAAACAATGCCTACGACACTGGCTGGAATTTTATATCGGCGATCCGACAGGATGCGTTCAAAAAACGACGGCAGTTGCTGGCTTCCGGACGCGCTGTCTTTTTTTCCGGTTTCTTTTCGCCAGAGCAGATAGCGCCAGACAAAAGAAAGCAGAAAACTGCCGATGCCCATGTAGGCCATGTTTTCCCATCGCCACAGCACGAGTTTTTCCGTGGTGTTGACCCGGATGACCATGATCGGGAAGGTAAGAAACATGAACCAGAGCGATACCAGAAACGATTTTTTTATTTCAGATAAGGATGGCATAATTTATACCGTGACATGCATGTTAAACTTAAAGACACATGAAATCATTTTCGGGTCCTATACTTTTTGCAGGGTGGATCTTCCGAGCAAGCCTGCAGGTCTGAAAATCAGAATCAAAACCAGCAAAGCAAACGCAAAAACATCTTCATAGTCGCTTGATACGTAGCCGGTGGCAAAACTTTCGGTCAGGCCAAGAATCAGACTTCCGAGTACGGCGCCGGGAATACTGCCGACACCGCCCAGAACCGCAGCGGTGAATGCCTTGATCCCGGCAATGAAGCCAATGAAAAAATTGATCTGACCAATATGCGAGGCAATCAATACGCCACCGACCGCCGCCAGGCAGGAGCCGATGACAAAGGTCATGGAAATCACCTGATTGACATTGACACCCACCAGCATCGCCATACTGCGATCCTGAGCCGTTGCCCGCATGGCCTTTCCGATTTTGGTATATTTGATCAAGAGCGTCAGCAGCACCATGATCACGGTGGTGGAAACCAGGATAACTAGTTGTGTGGATCGCAGGAGGTGGGAATAGGGCTCCCAGAATTCGAAATCCGGGATCAGGCTGGGAAACGGCAGAAAATCGGATGTCTGAGCCAGAAGAACATAGTTTTGAAGGAAAATGGACATACCGATGGCGCTGATCAGCGGGGAAAGCCGCGGTGCATGACGCAGGGGCTTATAGGCGATTTTTTCCACCGTATAGCCGTATGCGGCCGAATAAACCGCCGCTGCAATCGATGCGAGAACCAGAATCGCAAATTGGTTCAGCCCCATGACCGTCAGCACACTGGCCACGATCAGCGCCGTAAATGCGCCGATCATATAAATTTCACCATGGGCGAAATTGATCAGCTCGATGATGCCGTAAACCATGGTATACCCAAGGGCAATCAGCGCATAAATGCTGCCACGTGTCAGGCCCCCCAGAAAAAGCTCAAAGAAATATTCCATTGATATTTTGCCTTCTTCCTTTTAAACCGGCACGGAAACATTGGCCTGAACAAGGTAAAAAACAGGGGACAGGTATCATCGGCCACACCTGCCCCCCGAGGTATTCCACTATTTTATCGGTTAGTTCTTCAACTCGACATATTTCCCGTCTTTGACCTGATACACCGAAAATCCCACGCCGATGGCGTCTCCGCGATCGTCAAATTTGATTTTCCCCAGCGGCGTATCCACCTGTTCAGTCCGCAACGCCTTGACAATGGCATCATAATCGGTCGAACCGGCTTTCTGGATGGCGTTTAACAGCGCCTGAGCGGCGGCATATCCGTTGATGGAAAATACCCCCACATCCTCGCCATAAGCTTTTTTATAAGCTTCTTTAACGGCTTTATCCAACGGATTGGTCGATGTGTCTTTGGGGCCGGTTGCGTAAACACCTTCTGCATATTTTCCGGCAACCTTGATAAAGGTTTCATCCTTTACGCCGTCATCGGAAATAAAGGCTGTTTTCATTTTGCTTTTGCGCATTTCGCTGACGATTTTTGAAGCTTCCGGGTGATATCCACCGAAAATAATGGCTTCGGCGCCGGCTTTTTTCACCTTGTTGACAACCGAGGAATAATCCACCGCACCGGGGGTGATCCCCTCAAAAAGAACGACCTGAGCTTTTCCGGATTTTTCGATGAATGTTTTGGCAAATTCAGCCAGACCTTTACCATAATCGCCTTTGTCATGCAGAACGGCAATTTTTTTAAGCTTCAGGGTATCCAGAGCAAAATCGACTTCAAGCTTTGCCTGGGCATCGTCGGAAGCGATGGTTCTGAAAAAATTGGGGTATTTCCCGCTCTGTGTGAGGTCCGGATTCGTTGCGGAACCGGACATGGCAACGATCTTGGCGTCTTTGTAGATATCCATGGCTGCTTTGGTGGCGCCGCTGCAGACATGCCCCACCACAACGGTTACCCCCTCGGAGACCAGCTTGGTAGCCGTATTGGTGGCCACTTCCGGCTTGCATACGTCGTCTTCTGCAATCACTTCGACTTGTTTACCCAGAATTCCGCCTTTGGCATTCACATCTTCTGCAACCAGCTTGACAGCCTTGACAATCGGCAGGCCGTAAGAGGCCAGGTCCCCGCTATGTGCACCACCGACACCGATTTTAATGGTATCGGCTGCAATTCCGACCCCAGTAAAAGCCAAAATCATCAAACCTGCAATCATGACGGCAATACATTGCTTCTTCTCGATTTTTTTCTTCACGTCATCCTCCTCTTTAAAGTTATGAAATAAGCTGTTTTTCCCAGATATTCATCTTTTTATAAAAACCGTCTGAACGAGTCAAGACAAAAGAATTTGCTTTTTGGGTTTAAACTCATTAAAATCTCTTGAAAATCATGACTGTATATTATTCTGAATCTCCCCAGAGGCCATTATTACTTGTGAAACGAATCGGGCTGGTCGTAAAAAACGATCTTCCGGCCATTCAAAAAGCCGACGAGCTGGAAAATTGGCTGAAGAACAAAGATATAGATGTCTTCAGAAAGGAGATGTTTTCCCCGATACCCACTGCTTCCAGTTCCGCCCATGCTCCGCATGACCTGTTTTGTGTGCTGGTCCTTGGCGGCGACGGCACTTTTTTAAGTGCCGTCAGATGGGTCGGCGATTCCCCTATCCCCATTTTAGGAGTTAAATTCGGGGAAGTCGGTTTTCTGGCAGAAATTTCTGAAGACAACCTGTTTGAAGTGGTTAACACCATTATTCAGCAAACACCACCGACCAGCCCGCGTATGCGACTTCGGGCCGATATTCTCAGAGATGATGAAATTATCGCCACCGAAACCGTTCTCAATGATCTGGTTATCAATAAAGGCGCACCGGCACGCCTGGCAAGTATCAAAACACTTATAGACGGCCATTATTTAACGACATACCGGGCAGACGGTCTCATCGTGTCCACCCCCACCGGCTCGACCGCATATTCGCTGGCCGCCGGCGGCCCCATCGTTCATCCCACGGTACCCGGTATCATTCTGACTCCCATCTGCCCATTCACACTGACCATCCGGCCCTTGATCATTCCGGATTCGGTTGTCATCTCGATCGTTATCGAAAAAGAAGCATCGGATGTCATGATTACGTTTGACGGGCAGTCCGGCATTGAACTGCAACGAAACGACACGATAAGGATTCAAAAAAGCCCATACCCTGTTCAGATGATCAAGCTTCCGGGACAACGCTACTTCGATCTGGTAAAAGCCAAGCTGAGGTGGAGCGGCGGCCGCGTTTAGTTTATTGACTTACCTCAAACGTTTGTTTATAAACGACATGAATGAATTGATCAAAAAGAAATTCGATAATGACAGCATCCGATATGTTTTATCCACCAATACTTATCTGCCTGAAACGGAAGACTCGCTCTACATACACGGCCTATCTGATTTGTTTTTTCTGTCTTATTTTCTCTACAGCCTGTAGTTCGATCAGCTCCTATCATCATCAATCATTGGACAGCCCATCTCGACATGTAGACAACGGAATGAAATTATTACAAGTAAATAAAATTGATGCGGCCATCATCGAATTTTCCCGTGCGAATGAACTCGATCCAGACTTTGCTCCGGCATACACGGGATTGGGGCTGGCTTACGGCAGAATAGGCAATTTTATCAAAGGATATGAATTCATTGAATTGGCTCAAAAAAACGCCCGTGGATATGAACAGGAATCTGCTGTTAAAGAAGCACGTTTTCAGTTGGACACTCTCAAGAAAAACATGTAAATTCGTTTCAACCGCTTAGAAACCTATCTCAAAATTCTGGAGCAGGCCCATATTCTAATGATAGAGCATAGAATGATGCTATTGCTTTAGTTTTTTTTTATATAATTTCGCTGCGCTTATTCGGTCAAAGATATATTGCAGTATTATATCCTCCCCTGTTTCATTGCGAAATGGTATTTTCTGAAAGTCGGTGTATTCCCATTTTTCCTTGACTTGAAACGTCGTGTAACTTAAATGGTACTTATCAATAACCCCTGTTATTCATTTTATGGTGGAATTATCTATGAGTTGGGATTGGGAAAAATTAAAAGAACAGCAGCAAAGCAAAAGCGGCCCCAATTTGCCGCAATTTGATGAAATTACGGATAAACTAAAGAAAATCAAACTTCCCGGCGGCCCGATCGTCATTATTCTGGCAGCGGTGCTTTTCCTGGGAGTATCCATGTTTTATACCGTGGATGTTGATGAAGTGGGCGTTGTGCAGCGTTTTGGCAAATATGTCCGGACGACCCAGCCCGGCCTGAACTTCAAGCTGCCGACGGGAATCGAAAAAGTCACCAAAGTTAAAGTCCGCCGCGTCTACAAGGAGGAGTTCGGATTCATTAACAGTCGTGAAGGAGAACCGCGCAAGTTTTCCGGAAACACCGAAGATACCGGCGTTACCTTGATGCTTACCGGCGATCTGAATGTGGCGCTCGTTCCCTGGATTGTGCAATACCGCATCAAAGATCCTTATAACTTCCTGTTCAAGGTCAAGGACGTCCGCCGTCTACTGTTGGACATGTCGGAAGCCGCCATGCGACTTGTCGTCGGCGACCGCAGTGTTAATGAAGTCATCAGCAAACGTGAAGAAATTGCGATTGAAGCCAGAATCATCCTTCAAAACGAACTGGACAACGCTGAAGCCGGAATCAATATCGTCACCATCGAAATGAAAAAAACCAATGTTCCAGACCCGGTGCAGCCATCATTCAATGAAGTCAATCAGGCGGTACAGGAAAAGGAAAAAATGATTTATCAGGCCAAGGAAGATTATAACAAGGCCATACCGAATGCCCGTGGAGAAGCAGACCGTACCATCAAGGCAGCGGAAGGATATGCGTTGGATCGTGTCAACCGGTCAAAAGGGGATGCTGCCCGTTTTATAGCGCTTTATGCTGAATATGATAAAGCCAGGGATATTACCAAACGTCGGCTGTATCTGGAAATGATGAGCAGTATTTTTCCCAAAATTGGAGAAAAATATATTGTGGATTCGGATCAAAGTAATTTACTGCCTTTTCTAAACCTCGGAAAATACAGAGGTGCCTCAAAATGAATTCTAAGTTTTATTGATTATTGCCGCCGGTATTGCTGTTTTGATTGCGTTTACATCGGCCTTCATCGTGAATGAAACCGAGCAGGTCGTCATCACTCAATTCGGACGGGTGGTTGGTTCCCCCAAACAGGCGCCCGGTCTTTATTTCAAAGTACCGTTTATTCAGGAAGCAACTTATTTTCCCAGAAATCTTCTTCAGTGGGAAGGTGATCCCGGACAGATTCCCACACTGGATAAAACCTACATCTGGGTGGATGTTTTTGCCCGATGGAAAATCGTGGATCCGGTCAAATTCCTTCAAACCGTCAACAATACGGTTAGTGCCCAGAGTCGTTTGGATGATATCATTGACCCGGCCACCCGTAACTTTATCACATCTTACCGCCTCATCGAAGCAGTCAGGCGCAGCAACCGGGAATTGGACACCTTTGAAATCGGTCTGGAAGACATCCAGAAAGAACCGGTGGAACAGATTACCGCAGGACGAGATAAAATTACCCACGGCATTCTGGAACAAGCCCAACCCAAATTGTCCCCTTTCGGCATCGAACTGGTAGATGTCAAAATCAAACGCATCAATTATGTAGAACAAGTCCGGGAGTCCGTCTACGGACGAATGATTGCCGAACGTAAGCAGATTGCAGAAAAATTTCGCTCGGAAGGAAAGGGAGAGGCAGCAAAAATCATCGGCGAAAAGGAACGGGATTTGAAGCGCATCACATCTGAAGCATACCGGACGGCTCAGGAAATTAAGGGTAAGGCCGATGCCGAAGCCACAAAACTTTATGCGCAGGCATACGGCATTGACCCGGATTTCTATTCGTTTACGAAATCCCTTGAAGTTTACAACGATACACTGGGCGAGAACAGTTCTGTTATACTGTCAACCAGTGCTGAATTCCTGAAATATCTAAAAGGATATAAATAATCGAGTTCGTGAAGTAACAGGATATTCATCATCCAGAGATTGCCGACATAAAAGAAAAGCACTGTCTCTTCAACGTTAAAAACGTTCAGTGACAGTGCTTTTTTCTTTGTACAGAAAAGATTCCAGGCATCTTATTTACCTTTCCTTCTCTGGTGGCGCGTACGGGCCAAAAGCTTTTTATGTTTATGCTTTCTCATTTTTTTTCTTCTTTTCTTAATGACACTACCCAACCGATCACCTCCCCTCATAAATTCTAACTCTTTTATCTCTCATATGTTCGATAAAATTTCAACCCTTTTATCTAAAGCTTTCAAGATAAAACATCTGGGTACGTCATTGGTCGGGGATGGCCGACAACGCAGCGAAATTATTTTTCCGAATGTCTATATAATCTCTATTACCCATTGTCATTCAGGGCAAATATATTGACACCGATAAATGCTTATGATAGCCATTTCACAAAGATTTCCCCGACATGTTCTGACCACCCGTTTTTTTAGTTTTATCTGATTCAAGCAAAGGAGCTTCCATGACGCGCCCCACACTACCTTTGACCAGTGAAAATCATATCGAGGATGACGACGATATCATTCTTCTCACGGAAGAAATACCTCCTGCACAACATAATGACATGATTGAAATCCGCCAGCTTGCAGACCGCTCCGAACCTACGGAGCTTCCGAATCTATCTGAGATACCAAAAGAAGAGCCTGCTTTCATCGATCTTACAGATGCCATTGAACCAACGGATTTCAAATTGGAGTTGCCATCTGATTTCTCTGTTACGGAAGATGACATTCTGAACATTGAAATGGAAGATCCCCGATTTTCCGCATCCGTTCTTCCGGAGGATGAACCACTTACAGAAAGCATCTTTTCCCTTGAGCCTCTCCCTCAGATTCACGATACCGAAGATCGACAAGACTCATTAAATTCCGATGGTGAAGACATTGTTATAGAGGAAATCTCTTCACTGACAATAGAAAATGATTTTTCCCAGTTACATGAACTGCTCTCTGAGACACCCCCTACAATACCGTCTCTATCTTCCGACACCCCCCATATCTCTGCGTCGGAAGCCCCTCCCGATGAGCTCCAGCGTCTGATCAACGACGTGGTTCATGATTCGCAGGTTCCGCCTCAGGATTTCTCAGGAATTCTTCCCCACATCGACATTCCTGAGGAACCTCTCATCGTAGCAGAAACATTTCCTGTCGGTACGGAGGCACATCCCGTCGTCGTTGCAGAGACGACTCCTGTCATTGATGCGGTGCCCCCTGTCATGGTTGAGGTGCCTCCCGTCGTCGCTGAGATATCTCCTGTCCGTGTAGCGGAGCCTCCTGTCATTGCCGACCAACAGACCGCTTTATCATCCCCTGATCAGATCGATGCCGCTGTGGAACGGGTAGTTCGAAACCTCTTCGACGAAAAAATTGAACCCATTCTGAATGAAATCGTCTCAACGGCGGTTCATCATGAAATCGAAAACCTGAAAACCGTTTTTCTGGAGTATCTTGCTTCCGGAAAAACAAACCTCAAAGGTTAGTACCCGGCAGAGCGGTTATTAAAATTACATTGTACTGCTGTAAGGAGCAAGCTACATTTATGGATCTAACTGATAAAGGATACGACCCCCGGAACGTCGAAAAACGATGGTATGATTTCTGGGAAGAACAACATCTATTTGCCGCGAAAGAAAGCGACATTCGCCCCAGTTATTCAATCGTCATCCCCCCTCCGAATGTTACAGGTGTCCTTCATATGGGGCATGCACTCAATGTGACGTTACAAGACATTCTTTGCCGTTATCACCGACTGAAAGGGTACAATGTTCTCTGGATGCCCGGCACGGACCATGCCGGAATCGCCACGCAAAATGTGGTTGAAAAAAAATTGGCGGCTGAAGGACGAAGCCGTCATGAGCTGGGTCGGGAACGTTTTATCGATGCGGTGTGGGCATGGCGAAATGAATCCGGTAGCGCTATCATCCATCAGCTCAAGCGACTGGGTACATCCTGCGACTGGCAGCGGGAACGTTTTACCATGGATGAAGGGTTGTCTTTGGCGGTCCGAAAGGTTTTCGTTCAGTTGTATCATGAAGGGCTCATCTATCAGGGCGACTATATCATCAACTGGTGCCACCGCTGCCACACGGCACTGTCCGACCTTGAAGTCGAACATGAAGAAATTTCCGGCAACCTTTACCATATCCGGTACCCTTTCTCCAATCATCCCGGCGGCATCGTCATTGCCACAACCCGGCCGGAAACACTTTTCGGAGATACGGCCGTAGCCGTTCATCCAGAGGATGAGCGCTACCGGAATCTACCATCCGAAACAGTCCTGCTTCCGCTGACCGACCGCCATATCCCCATCATTCTGGATTCTTATGTTGGAATGGCATTTGGTACCGGCGCGTTGAAAGTAACTCCGGCCCATGATCCGAATGATTTTGAAATCGGAAACCGTCACCATCTTCCCCGGCTCAAAGTTATCGACGATAACGGTTGCATGACAGCGGGTGCCGGTCGGTTCGAAGGCATGGACCGATTTGAATGCCGGAACGCTGCAGTTCAGGCGCTTCAGGAACAGGGTCTGTTGATCGGTATCGAGCCCTATTCCCACAATGTCGGCCATTGTTATCGATGTAAAACCGTTGTCGAGCCCAATTTATCGAGGCAGTGGTTCGTCAAGGCTAAACCCCTGGCTGAAAAAGCCATCGCCGCGGTTCAAAACGGCCAGACCCGTATCGTTCCGGAAGTTTGGGCGGCAAATTACTATGACTGGCTGAACAATATCCGGGACTGGTGCATTTCGAGACAAATCTGGTGGGGGCATCAGATACCCGCATGGACCTGTCAGAACTGCAAAAAATTGATCGTTTCCCTCACACCGCCAGAGACCTGTACCTCATGCAGTCACACCGATCTCATCCAGGAAACCGATGTCCTGGATACCTGGTTCAGTTCGGCTTTATGGCCTTTCTCCACGATGGGCTGGCCGGAAAATACCCAGTTGCTGAAGACATTCTATCCCACGTCGGTGCTGGTAACCGGCTTTGACATTCTTTTTTTCTGGGTTGCCAGAATGATGATGATGGGCATTCATTTCATGGAAGACGTTCCTTTCAAAGACGTTTATGTCCATGCACTGGTTCGCGATGAAGAAGGCAAAAAAATGAGCAAGTCCAAAGGCAACGTCATCGATCCGCTGACCGTCATGGATCAATACGGTACGGATGCCTTTCGATTTACACTGGCAGCTTTCGCAGCCCAGGGCCGGGACATCAAGATGTCTGAAAAACGGGTTGAAGGATATCGACACTTTATTAACAAACTCTGGAATGCATCCCGTTTCGCCATGATGCATGTCAACTCGGATTCAATAAATCTCAAGTCGGAATCATTGACTCTTGTCAATCAGTGGATACTGTCCCGGTCTGAAAGTGTTATCCGATCTGCATCGGATGCACTTGAAGCCTATCATTTCAACGATGCAGCCGGGGCACTCTATCATTTTGTCTGGCATGAACTCTGCGACTGGTACCTTGAAGCCGTCAAACCGGCATTATACGGTAAAGAAGGAGAGACGATTCTGGAACAGACACGGTCTGTTCTATGGCGGGTTCTTAAAAACACGCTGATCTGTCTGCACCCCTTTATCCCGTTCGTTACGGAAGAAATCTGGCATATGCTGCCCGGAACAGAGGGATCCATCATGACTGCCGGCCTTCTTCAGAACGGAGATTTCGGATCCAACCCATTTATATGTCCCGAAGCTGAAGAGCAAATGGCCATCATTATCGGCATCATTACCGGCATCAGAAATATCCGGGGCGAGATGAATCTGCCGCCGACCCTGAAGCTGAACGCTCTGATACAAACCGATCATTCACAAATAACACATACGATCCAGCAACATGGGAACATCATCACCCACCTGGCAAAACTGGACCATCTATCAATCGCCCTTCCGGGAGAAAGGCCAAAGGCTGCTGCAACCGCCATTGTCCAAGGTGCCACGATTTATATTCCCCTCGAAGGAATTCTGGATCTCACCAAAGAAATCCATCGCCTGGAAAAAGAAATCGAAAAGCTGAACGGCGAATTGAACGGCATCTCCAAAAAACTGAACAATGAGGATTTCCTGAGTAAAGCGCCGGCCGATATCATCGAAAAAGTGAAGGAGAAACACACGGCCCTGTCGGACAAACAACAGAATCTTTTAAAGAATCTGGATAAAATCAAGGCGGTGATATGACGCCGATCATCAACCGATTAATCGACATGGCGTTTGCCGAAGATATCGGCACCGGTGATGTCACCACCGATTCTCTGGTTTCTTCCCTCAGCCGGGGAATCGGAACCATCATTGCCAAAGAAGACCTGGTTCTGGCAGGTCTGGATATCGCAAAATCGGTTTTCCGGCGACTCGATCCAGAAGTTCGACTTCAATCCGCCTATGAAGATGGTACGGAAATCGTTTGCGGTGAAACGGTGTTGCACATGGAAGGCAATATGCGTGCCCTTTTAACCGGAGAGCGGCCGGCTCTCAATTTTTTACAGCATCTGTCCGGTATCGCCACCCATGTCCGCACCTATGTTAACGCCCTGACCAACAGCCGGATTCGTCTGGTCGATACCCGAAAAACCACTCCGGGATGGCGGGCTCTCGAAAAATATGCCGTGCGGATGGGCGGAGCATATAATCATAGAATGGGGCTTTTCGATGGCGTTCTGATCAAAGACAACCATATTGCAGCCTGCGGCGGGATTCAGCAGGCTGTTGCCGCAGCCAGAAAAAATATTTCGCATCTTCTCAAGATCGAAATCGAAGTTTCCGACATGGCCGGTGTGCATCTGGCTCTCGAATCCGGAGTGGATGTCATTATGCTCGACAATATGGATATCCCCCACATCCGTCAGGCGGTTGCCGTCATACAGAACCGGGCCATTGTCGAAGTCTCCGGTGGCATTACCCTGAAAAATATTTCGGATTTATCGGAAACCGGCGTCGATCTGATTTCAGTCGGTGCCCTAACCCATTCGGCAAGAGCGGTGGATCTGAGTATGCGTATTCAATAATCCAGAACAACGGGGAATGCAGATTGAAAAAGTCATTCCCTCCCCTCTTTCCATTTTCTTTCCCCATTATTTTCCGGCTGCTGATACATGTTTCCCATTCGCGATACACTTTCTTCAAAGAATTACCCGATCATCAACAATGTCATTATCGGAGTGAACGTCCTGGTTTTCCTGCTTCAGATAATGCAGGGAGGCCAGGAAGATCGTTTTATTTATGTGTACGGTCTGGTGCCTGCCCGATATTCCATACCCCGTATCGCATCCTACTTCAGTATGGGGCAACAGCTTTTTTCCTTGATTTCTTTCATGTTTCTACACGGGAGTTTCTGGCATCTCCTGGGCAACATGTGGTCCCTGTATATTTTTGGCGACAATATCGAAGATCGCCTGGGCTCTTTACGATATCTGGTATTTTATCTGCTTTGCGGAGTAACATCCGGAATGTTTCATCTGTTGCTCAATCTGGGTTCCAACATCCCTACGATCGGAGCCAGTGGTGCCATTGCGGGGGTTATGGGCGCTTATTTTTTGCTGTTCCCAGGTGCTAGAATTCTGACCCTGATTCCGATTCTGTTTATTCCTTTTTTCCTTGAAATTCCGGCATATTTTTATCTGGGAATCTGGTTTCTCCTTCAGTTTCTGAGCGCAGCAGGGGCGGACAGCAGTGCAGGAGGTATTGCCTGGTGGGCACACATCGGGGGATTCATCAGCGGAATGATTTTATTGAAGGTCTTTCACATTCTTCCGGATACCGGCTTGAACAGACAGCTTCGGCAAGCCACCGAAAAAAGAAAAACCCCCATCCTTCAGGTTATCCGCACATCTGGCGCAGGCAGTGATTCCAATCTCTACGGCACGATTCAGATTACACCCTGGGAAGCTTTTTCCGGAGCGACCAAGCTGGTGAATATCCCCTGGGGATTTTATAACCGAACAGTTCGTGTACAGGTTCCATCGGGCTTGAAACAGGGATCGATCATCCGGCTGAAAGGAATGGGTCGTCAGATGCCGGAAGGACAACAAGGAGATTTGATGCTGAAAGTGATCATTCAGTATTGATACCCCCGCCCGATTCTCTGTTTCTACAGACTTTCAGAAAATTCATTTCACAAGGCAGCAAAGTGGGAATAGGCATTTATAGGCCATTCCCGACTGATAAGGCCGCAAAATTATTTTTCTGAATGTCTATAATTTTCACCCGGAAGTTTTTTAAGGACGAGTTCATATGATTTTATCCGCATCACCGGGTAATAGGATCGTTTGGCTTTGGCAAGACCCGGAACGTTCATATCGCTTTCCTTGTTGATAAATACGCAGCCTTTGAACAGAAGTCGGGCACACTGACTGTCCAGATACTGATAGAGGCCTTTGATCCGGGAAAACGCCTTTTCGAAATGTAATACGCCCATGGTCGATGTCAGATACGACCCGATACCAAAAGCGCTGACCTTGCCATCGACCCGTAACAGCAGACCCTGCGATGAAAAAACATCCAGATGTTCGATGGTGTTTACAGCGGCCTGACGTTCACAGGCCAAGTCGTCCTTCATATCGGCATCGCAGCCGCGCTCTTCGCACCATTCATTCAGAAAGCGGATGCAATCCGGAACATGTTCCATCGTGATGGGTTGGATGCAGACCCGGTCCTTTTCGACGTACTCTCTGGAAAATTGGCTGATAAGGTTTCGTTTTTTGGAATATTTGTTTCCTTTCAGCTCTGCCAGATCCGAAGTCCGATATACATAATCATCGAACTCCTCCTGCTCCCGGATGGTGAACAAGCTTTCCACACGTTTGATCTCATACTGCTGGAGATAATCGTCAGGCACAAACCAGAAAGCGCTATACCCCAGTTGCCGTGCCAGTGCATGCAATGCCTCGGGTGAATATTGCCTGTGCGATGATATCGGTAGAATCAGATGCCGCTTCTCTTTTTGGCGATTGAATTCTGCGGCAACGATGAGCGCATCCCCGTCAATTGCTCCAAAAGGTTGATACTCATCATTGATCCAGGAAAGAAGCGACGGCAGGGAATACACGCAAAGGCGGTATCGCTGGTTTTCGAAAAATGGCTTCAGAACGGTATAATCATCTGTTTTCAGTGGTAATAATTTCATAAATCAGGATTTTTTCCTTCACATCACCGATGCGGTCGATTCCTTTTCTTTTCTCAACATAGGCAACGCTCCTGAGATTTCAGAGAATCCAAGCCCATCATAAAACGGCCGAGTGCCTTCTTTGGCAATCAAACCGATCCATGTCATTTTATCCCGCTCCAAACGATTCACGATGATTTTCAAGATGGAAGAGGCAATCGCCTGTCTTCGAAATTCGGGCCGGACCATCACATCCTGAATATAGGCATCGCTGGCCCGATCGCTGATAGCCCGCCCCATTCCCAAAATCATTTCCGGCTCCTGTCGGATTGCCACGATAAAACAGTGGCTTCCGGAAATGATCCGTTCAATCTTTTCCAGCGTATCGCAGGGCTCGGACCACCAGTCCGCAAGTCGGTAAAGATGACATATCTGAACGAGATAGTTCTCTTGCCGGCGGGGAGATAGGCTTTCCCAGCACATATCTAAACTGGTAAGGGTATACTTCATGATAAATTAAGTTGCTGCATCCGGGGGCAGGAAAGACACTCTGTTGCGGCCATTTTCTTTCGAGGTGTACATAGCCCGGTCGGACCTGTTGACAAAATCGCTCAGTTCTTCTCCGGGAGAATACTCGGTTACGCCGATGCTCAGCGTCACCTGGACGGTCTGGTTCGAACATGGTGAAAATGTGATGAACTCCAGTGCATACAGAATTCTATCCGCCACGGTCGTGGCCTCCTGGCCGTCTGTATAGGGCAAAATGACGGTGAATTCTTCTCCGCCGTACCGGTAAGCCGTGTCCATGGTTCGAAGGCACGTGTTGATCATCTGGCCAACGGCACTTAGAACCTTGTCCCCTTCGAGATGACCGAAAGTATCATTGTAGTTTTTGAAGAAATCGATATCCAGAAGCAATAATGCCAGAGAATGACCGTACCGGTTGGCCCGATCGATTTCCATCTTCAACTGGCTGAAAAAATGTCGTGAATTATAAAGCTGCGTCAGATTGTCGGTAATGGCCAACTGCTGAAGATCCGCCACCATACGGTTTCGTTCATGCCTGAGTTCTCTTTCCTTGAACACCCTTTTCAGTCGAAGCACCAGTTCCTGGAACCGTATGGGTTTAAAAACGAAATCACTGGCACCTTTTCCAATGGCTTCTTCATAAGAATATTGCCCGCTGTAACCGGTCATGACAATGACATCGATGTCGTAATCTTTTTTAATGATATCCGTCAGTTCAAGTCCATCCATTCCCGGCATCGTGATGTCGGTTATAACCACCTGATATTCTGATGTTTTAAGAACATCAATGGCCTCTTCAGCGCTGGCAGCCACCTGACATTCATAGCCGGACAGTGTAATAAATTCTGCCATGGAATCGCGGACAGCCAGATCATCTTCTACAATTAAAATTTGCTGCTTCATTGTCACCAAAAGTCAGAACTCACGATACAAACTGTTCCATCCAGAAAATATTGCATTTTGAATGATGCAATCATGGCTGTTGTTGACATCATTCGAAAGAATCTGATAAAAAGACACAATATTATTATAATCTTATCTAATTAACTTGAATGAACCAAGGTGTCAACTGACTTTTTTCCAAATAAAGTCAGGGGGAATATAAATTTCAAATGAATATCATCAGCTCTGTCCGGAATTTCAGCATCATCGCCCACATTGACCATGGCAAATCCACCCTGTCCGATCGTCTCATCCAGGCCGCCCATATCGTATCCGAGCGGGATTTCAAAGATCAGATTCTCGACTCGATGGACATCGAAAGGGAGCGCGGCATTACCATCAAAAGCCAGACCATCTGCCTTCCTTATATCGCCAAAGACGGCAAAACCTATCACCTCAATCTGATCGATACACCCGGACATGTGGATTTTAGCTATGAAGTATCCCGTGCGTTGGCGTCCTGTGAAGGAGCGCTGCTGCTGGTTGACGCCAGTCAGGGAGTGGAAGCTCAAACCATCGCCAATTTATACCTGGCGATGGAGCACAATCTGGAAATTATCCCGATTATCAATAAAATCGATCTGCCTTCGGCCAATATCGAATGGGTAAGAAGCCAGATCGAATCGGATCTGGGTATGGATCCAGACAAGATCATTCTGACATCCGCCAAGGAAGGTATCGGCATACAGGATGTGCTGGAAGGTGTTGTCACCCTGCTCCCGCCTCCGGTCGGTGATCCGGATCAACGGCTCGAAGCGCTTATTTTCGACAGCCATTACGATGCCTACCGGGGAACCATCGTCCATTTTCGCGTGTTTCAGGGAACGATTCGAACTGGAGACACCATTCAATTCATGTACAACAATTCCCGCTACAAAGTGGAAGAAGTCGGAATCTTCCAGATCAAGCGCGTACCCCAGCCGCAATTGTCCGCCGGGCAGGTCGGTTATCTGATCGCCGGCATCAAAACAGTCAGCGATACCCGTTGCGGGGATACGATCACGCTGGCCCATGCACCTTGCGACAATCCCAAGCCCGGATTCAAGCTGGCCAAACCCGTTGTTTTTTCTTCGCTGTACCCGATTGCTGCAGACAACTATGCGGAATTGGCCGAAGGCCTTGAAAAACTTCAGTTGAATGACGCATCCCTGGTATATGAAAAGGATTCTTCCGCGGCACTGGGTTTTGGTTTTCGATGTGGCTTTCTCGGCCTGCTGCATCTGGAAGTGGTACAGGAAAGACTGGAGCGCGAATTCGACCTGTCTTTGATTCTGACGGCACCCTCTGTTCAATATCAACTCGTCATGAAGGACGGATCTACCCAGATCATAGACAATCCGGCGCTGTATCCCGATCCCATGTCCATCCAGATCACCCGTGAGCCCTTCATCCGCGCCACCATCATCGTTCCGGACAGGTATATGGGGGCGGTCATGAAGCTTTGTCTGGATCGCAGAGGCATCAATACCAATTACCAGTATTTGAGCAATAATCGTCTCGAGATGTTTTTCGAACTTCCCTTGTCCGAAGTGGTTTATGATTTTTATGATCGGCTCAAATCCATCACACAAGGATATGGATCATTCGATTACGAATTGATCGATTTCAGGGATACCCAACTGGTCAAGATGGACATCTTGATTAACGGCGAACGGGTCGATGCCCTTTCTCAGCTCGTTCACAAAGACCGATCCGTCGAGCGGGCAAGATCGGCCTGTGAAAAGCTCCAGGAGGAAATTCCCAAGCAGATGTACAAGATTGCCATTCAGGGAGCCGTCGGTGGCACCATCATCGCCCGGACAACGGTCTCCGCTTTTAGAAAAGATGTTACAGCCAAATGTTATGGCGGTGATATTTCCCGTAAAAGAAAGCTTCTTGAAAAACAGAAAGCCGGCAAAAAGAGAATGAAGATGGTGGGTAAAGTCATGATTCCACAATCGGCGTTTCTGGCAGTATTGAAAACGGATTCAGTTTAGGGGGAAAATCGCTTTGGCCGAAACGAAGTTAAAGGCCCATAAGTGTTATACACCATTCAACTGAAC
Organism: uncultured Desulfobacterales bacterium; assembly: GCA_964418135.1. Classification (GTDB taxonomy): domain Bacteria; phylum Desulfobacterota; class Desulfobacteria; order Desulfobacterales; family Desulfatirhabdiaceae; genus RAAP-1. The sequence continues at coordinate 12,312 of CAYQKZ010000008.1, read as the reverse complement.
CAGTACCCAATCGCCCCATCAACAGCTAGATGTATCTATGCATGACGAGAGGATGCCAATGTCAATAGTTGAAAGCTCTGCAAACGATATTCATAGAGTATTGGAAATTCTGATACCAGAAAAAAAGCAAACCATTCTGATAGTGGATGACACGGTAATCGAAATAGATATTCTACTATCGATTCTCTCCAGTGATTATACCATTCGAGTTGCAACCGATGGTGAGTCTGCACTGGCCAGTATCCATAAAAATGCCCCGGATTTGATTCTTCTTGATGTCATCATGCCGGTAATAAATGGCTTCGAAGTCTGCAGAAATCTTAAAACCAACCGTGACACATGCAACATCCCGATCATTTTCATCACATCCTTGAACGAAGCAGTCGATGAAACCCGTGGCCTTGAACTGGGTGCCGTCGATTACATTACCAAACCTTTCATCCCGTCTATCGTTAAAATACGGATTAAGAATCAGCTTGAGCTCAAAATGTACAGAGAACATATGGAATCGCTTGTTGCACTTAGAACGCATGAGCTGTTAGAGGCAAATGAGCAACTAAATGAACTGAATAACACCAAACTTGATTATCTTCGCGCCATCTCGCATGAACTAAGAGCACCGATACGTCGTGTGATGGGCTTTGCGGACATGTCTCTGTATTTTGCGAATTCTTACAAAGCCTGTGATCACCTGTTGAATACAATCGACAAGGTCTTGTATATGGCCGAGTTTGAGAAATGTTGTAAAATAAATCAATTAAGCTTAGTAAATCTAAATGAAATAATAGAAATTTCAATCAATTCTATGAATATATCATTTTTGAATTTAAATATGGCAGTGAATTTTCATCCAGTACAAACGACACTGGTTTACGGAGATACTCTAATCATTGAACAAATTATTACGACCATGTTGCAAACAACGCAAAAGTTGGCGACAATAGGCTCCAATGTCGATTTAATTCTTCATAATAATCTGGGTACGGCAACATTGTCTATCCGGTTCGACTGTGAGCCTATTGCAGGAAACCTTCTCGATACATTTTTTGATATTTTTTCAAATCACAGATCAAGTTCCCCGGTCGCTGAACTCGGTCTGGCAATTCCTCTGGCAGCAGACCAGATGCGTTCACTATGTGGAAAAATTTCTATCAGAAATATACATCATGGTGCAGAAATTGAAATTATATTAAGAGGTTGTGACCATTCATGAAACCAGAAGTGTTCAGTGAAATCGCTGAGTCTGAGAATCAGAATTTCATCCTATACAGGGTGATTGATTCGATTCCCGACAACATTTCCTTTAAGAATCTTGAAGGCCGGTACTTAGGATGTAATGCCGCCTTCGTCCGATCGATAGGTATGAATCGTTGTGAAATCATCGGCCGAACGGATTATGAACTTTTCGATAGAAATCTTGCAGACTGCTATCGGGCTTATGACCAGTCAGTGGTGGCACAGGGAAAGCCCCGCCATAACAATGAATGGATAATTTATACAGACGGCCGGCGTGTTTTGGTTGATATTCACATATCTCCTCTGCGGGATTCTGAAGATCGGATCATCGGTGTTACTTGTATAAGCAAAAACACCACTGATCGAAAAGATACGAATGATGAAATGAGGCAAGCCGACGTCTTATTGAAGAAAGCCGCTGACATATCTACGGATATGGTATGCGAGTCCGAATCCGCGGACAGCATCAAAAGCGAGTTTCTGGCAAAAATGAGCCATGAAATCCGTACGCCGCTGAATGGTGTCATTGTCATGTCCCGGTTGATGCTGGAGACCACGCTGACGGACAGACAACGTCGATATGCCGATGTAGTAAAATCAAGCGCTGAGATGCTGCTTTCCATTGTCAACGATATTCTGGATTTTTCAAAGATCGATGCTGGAAAACTGGATATTGAACATATTCAATTTTCCATTGATGATGTCATCTGTAACACATTGGACTGTTTTTGGGATAGAGCTGCGGAAAAAAACATCCACCTGCACGCAACCATCAGTCCGGCTGGACCCGAATGGGTTGTGGGGGATAAGCTGCGGCTGTCGCAGATTCTGAATAACCTGATGAGCAATGCCATCAAGTTCACCGATAGCGGCGGCAATATTCATTTATCAGTCGATCTCCGGTATCAGTTCGGTCAAACTGTCGTTATCAATATCGCTGTGCAGGATTCTGGAATCGGCATCACTGAAAAACAACTCAGTACCATATTCAACGCTTTCAGCCAGGCAGACAAATCCACCACCCGTAATTATGGTGGAACAGGACTGGGGTTGACTATCTGCAAACAGTTATGTGAACTGATGGGGGGCCGTATTCGGGTCAACAGTACTCCAGGAAAAGGAAGCAAGTTTTCCTTTTTTTTACCGTTTGAGCTTCCAGTAGGTATGGCGGATTCGTCGTTCAGCGAAACCGCTTGGACCGGCAAAAATGTACTTGTCGCTGCTGACAATCCGACAACCCGATTTATTTTGTCCAAACTTCTGTCAGTAAAGTCCAGCCTGGTTCGTTGTGCTTGCTCTGGCCAGGAGGTTCTGAATTTGTTGCTGGAAGCAGATAACAGCAGCATGCCCTTCGATTTATGTTTACTTGATCACCATATGCCTCTGTCAAACGGTATTGAAACGGCTCAGTGGATTCGTCAGGAAAATCTATCCGCGATGCCCGCGATACTGCTGATGGTTACTTCCCGAGACCGAATTGAACTAAGAGATGCGGCGGAATCAGCCGGTATCCGTGGATTTATCACCAAGCCCATTCGCCCATCCACACTGCTTCAGGAAATCCAGTCTGCTTTGTTCGGCACAACATTGAAACGTAGTAAAAATATTGATTTTCCGGAAGCAAGGGATTCAGGGATCAGAATTTTGACGGTTGAAGACAATGAAATCAATCAGGAAGTTATCATAGAACTGTTGAGAGTCATCGGCATTGATACCGATATTGCCCGTAATGGCAGGGAAGCCGTCGAGAAGGTTCGCCTGCTGGATTATGACTTGGTGTTTATGGATATACAGATGCCTGTCATGGATGGTCTTGAAGCCACTCGTGCCATCCGCAACCTGAACAAACCGGACATAGACAAGCTTCCTATTTACGCCATGACCGCTCATGCCATGAAAGATGAATTGAAGAAAATTAAACATGTGGGAATGAATGGTTACATAACCAAACCCATTGATATTGAACAGCTTATTGCTCTACTTAAACTTTTTATTCCTGAAGCGAAGAAACGGAATGTGTCCATTAACGGGAAAACTGCTGTGAGTACTGAGTTGGACTCGGGTGTAGAAACCTTGCAAATACCAGGGATCGACATCGCCGAGGGCATTCGTCTGCTGAATGGAAATCGTGAACTTCATCTGAGTCTATTAAAAAAGTTTGCGAATGACGATTCATATATGGTTACAAAAGAATTATTGCAAGATGACCCAAAGATGGCGTACCGAAGGGTCCACTCTATCCGGTCGATAGCGGCCAACCTGGGTGGTACCCAACTGGCGTCTGTTGCAGCCGAACTCGAAAAAACCCTTCATAACGGCATAAAAAATGATGATCTTTTGCAGGAATTCATTTTAAGGAACAACGCCTTGCGTGCAGATATTGCTACTTTTTTTACCGGGCATGGAAACGATAACCATACTGCCGTACAGCAGAAGCCTATGGGAAACGATGCGGAATTCCGTCATATTCTAAATGAACTCAGAAATTCCATAGCGGACAATGAGCCAACGGCTTGTAAGGAAATCATGAAACTGGTGCTTGCAAAACACTGGCCTGGTAAAAACGATGCGGATATTACAGAGCTTAACGATTTAATACACAGATATCGTTTCGAAGCTGCATCGACAACCCTTGTTAGATTGATGGCCATAGTCGACTACAACTGAAAAGAAATATGTAATGTCTGATGAGAAACAGTTTGTTTTTCTATCAGAGGATGACTCTCTGACCCATCCGGTTAGTTTCAGAAAAAGGTCATGTATGAAATCTACTCCAGATAAAGTGATTCTTTTTGTAGACGATGAATCTGATGTACTCAGTGCCATTTCCCGTTTTTTTCGAAAAGAATCCTATGTCTTGATGTTTGCGCAAAGCGGAGAAAGAGCACTCGAAATTCTCGCCTCTGAGCCGGTGATCGTTATCGTTAGTGATCTGCGGATGCCTGAAATGGACGGATTGACTCTTCTTAACAAAGTGAAAGTCCTCTATCCGGAAATCATACGATTAATTCTGAGCGCTTCATCGGACATATGTCAGATTATTGAGGCCATTGACAGTGGGGATGTCTTTCGTTTCATTCAAAAACCAGTGCAGCCTGAAACATTCAAACAGATCATTCAAGATGCAGAGGATTTCTATCATCTTCAATAAAAGTACTGACTCACAGATTGAATTCGACGGATAACTCCAATTTGATTCACCCTTCACACTTCTGAATGGTATATTCATTGATGCAAATATGCCTATACACTCAATTAGATTTAATTCTGGAGAAATACAAATGGGAAGAACAGTTGCAGAAAAGATATTCGATGATCACCGAGTAGACAACCCTTTTCATGATATGCATGTCATCCGCCTGGATGCGGTTTTCTGCCATGAGATTACCACCCCCATCGCTATCAATGATCTGGTCTCCCGCAGGAAAGACCGGGTGTTCGATCCATCCAGGATAAAAGTCGTCATCGATCACGTTACCCCTGCCAAAGACGCAAAGACAGCGCTTCAAGGTAAGATTTTACGGCAGTGGGCTCACCGGCACCACATCCAGGATTTTTTCGATATCGGCAGAAACGGCGTCTGCCATGCGCTGTTCCCTGAAAAAGGTTTTGTCCGACCGGGATATACCATCATTATGGGGGATTCTCACACCTGCACCCATGGGGCTTTCGGCGCCTTTGCCGCCGGCGTGGGAACGACAGATATGGAAGTGGGCATTTTAAAAGGAGTTTGTGCCTTTCACCATCCCAACTCCATCAAAATCGACATCACCGGAAATCTGCCGGATGGCGTCTATGCCAAAGACGTGATTTTATCGATCATCGGTAGAATCGGGGTAAATGGCGCCACCAATAAAGTCATCGAATTTACAGGGCCTGTTATCGATGCCATGAGCATGGAAGGCCGGATGACGATCTGCAACATGGCTGTCGAAGCCGGTGCCACCTGCGGCATCTGTTACCCGGACAGTACGACGGTTTCTTATTTATGGGATTTCATTAAAGATGATTACGGCAGTCCGGAGGAGGCTCTGGATGACTTCTCACGAATCCTCCCGGATGAAGACGCCGACTACGAGGAGATTCTACAACACGATGTAACATCTTTGGAACCCCAGGTCACTTTCGGCTATAAGCCAGATCAAGTCACCACTGCACGTAACCTTCAGGATATATATGTGGATCAAGTGTATATCGGTTCTTGCACGAACGGCAGAATCGAAGACCTACGAATTGCCGCACAGGTACTGAAGGGCCAGAAAATCAACGACAGGGTGCGGGGCATAGTATCACCCGCCACACCAAGGATTTTTCGGCAGGCCCTTGAGGAAGGCATTCTTCAAACTTTTTTGGATGCCGGATTCTGCGTTACCAATCCCACCTGTGGCGCCTGCCTGGGAATGAGCAACGGCGTCCTTGCAGAAGGAGAGGTGTGTGCCGCCACCACCAACCGCAATTTTAACGGAAGAATGGGAAAAGGCGGTATGGTTCATCTGATGAGTCCGGCAACCGCAGCCGCCACTTCATTGGCCGGCCATATCGCCCCATGGATTCCGTAACGGTCTGTTTATCCAATCGACAACCCACAATAAACAAACGAGACAATATATGAAACGATTCAGTGGAAAGGTTCTTTTTATAGATCGATCAGACATCAATACGGATGAAATTCTTCCTGCCAGATATCTAAACGAAAACTCCAGAGAAGCACTTCAACCCTATCTGTTAGAAGACCTCACGATCGATGGCTTCAACCATGCCACCGATATTCATGGCAAATCGGCAATCATCACCCGTGCCAATTTCGGCTGCGGTTCTTCCCGGGAACATGCACCCTGGGCACTTGAAACAAACGGCATTCATCTGGTGATTGCCGAGAGCTTTGCCAGGATTTTCAAACAGAACATGTTCAATTGCGGTATGATGGCGATTGAACTGCCACAAAAGACCCTGGATGAAATATTTTCGGCCTATTCAGGAACCGAAACACTTCTGGTCACGGAGATAGATAATAAACGGTTTATTCTAAAAAATGATCATCAGACCCATACCATCTCATTTTCTCTGTCTGGATTCAATCTGGCTCTGGTCATGGCCGGCGGGTGGGTGGAGTACGCGGATCAGCATTATTGATGGCATCCGGTTCTTTTGCTTTTCCCATGGCAGTTTTTTATGATTCTTGAAAAAAAATAATTTCATTGCTTGACTCCCCCGGATAATTGATATAAGGATTTTGCCCGTTAGATTGAAAATATGTGGTGAAATCTTTCACCGTAATTCCCTGAAGAAAGGAGGCTTGTTAGATGGCTTTTAACCCTGTTGTTGATGAAGACAAATGTGAAGGCTGCGAAGAATGCGTGGATGTATGCCCTGTTGAAGTATTTGAAATGGTAGATGGAAAATCATCCCCGGTCAATGCAGAAGAATGTCTTGGCTGCGAAAGCTGCGTAGAAGTTTGTGAAGTCGGCGCAATCACAGTCGAAGAAACCTGATTCAGAGAGTTCCCTGGGCCTCTTTTAGGTCCGGGGAACTTCTTATCCGGCCGATCTTGCCCACTCCCTTGAAGTGTGCCTTCCCCGATTTTCCTATTCGCGATGTTCCATCAAAAGTTTCGGTATCTCTATTGTTTTTATAAAGAATGATGTAATCGTGCCACTTTTGAATAGACATCATCGGTCAATTTGCAGAGGTAGCCGGCCTGAAAAACGTGATAACCGGCTGCGGCAATCATGGCCGCGTTATCTCCGCAATATTTCAAAGGTGGAATAAAAACCGAAATCCCTTTTTCTGCTGCGGTTGTCCGGACTTTTTCCCGCAACCGGGAATTGGCCGCCACCCCCCCCACAACGGCAATCCGATTGCATTGCTTGGACTGGGCTGCCTGAGTCAGCTTGAATGTCAACACATCCACCACGGCTTCCTGAAACCCTGCTACAATATCCGGAATATTCTCTTTATAATCATGGGTCTCGACATACCGCCGAACGGCCGATTTCAAACCACTGAAACTGAAATCCGAATCCGTCTTATCCAGATAAGGCCTGGGAAATCTGATGCGGGACAAATTTCCTTTTTTGGATATTTCCTCGATCGCAACACCACCTGGATATCCCAGTCCCAGCATTTTGGCCACTTTGTCGAAAGCCTCTCCGGCGGCATCGTCCCGGGTCTGCCCCATCAATTCACAGTCTGTATGAGATGTGACATGGTAGATACCTGTATGCCCTCCGGAAACCAGCAACGCAACGAAAGGAAATTCCGGGAAACCTTCCTCCAGAAACAACGAATGGATGTGTCCTTCTAAATGATTGACACCAACACAAGGAATGTTTCGTGCGTACGCATGGGCTTTGGCAAATGAAAACCCCACCAACAGCGCACCGATCAGGCCGGGGCCCTGTGTAGCGGCAACGGCATGAATCTGATTCTCGGGAATTCCCGATCGCTCGATTGCGGCGGCAACCACCGAAGAAATGGCTTCCAGATGCTTTCGTGAAGCCAGTTCCGGAACGACACCGCCATAAGGACAATGGACGGCCGTCTGGGAAGCCACCACCGACGAAAATACATGATGACCGTTGCTGACAACGGCAGCAGCCGTTTCATCGCAGGAAGTTTCGATGCCTAAAATATTCATGGTGTTTCAAGATCGAGTGATTCGATGTGAATGGAAAATTGTTTCAGGTTCAGGTTGTTTTGCATGCAGAAACTGCGGATCGTCTGCATCCGGGCTGAATCATTCTCCCTGAAGGAAATGAGCAGACTGGAAATCGATGTCTGGACAACCAGATCCTCAAGGTCGTCGAATGTACCCATCACAGCATATCCCTGAAGTTTTTTTCCTGTTTTGAGCGGGTCATCATCGATAAAACCGACGGGTTTGACCTTCAACCGTTTATTATGAAGAATCTCCCGCAGCAGAATCTCCCCTCCCCTTCCCGCTCCATAGATCAAAACCTGTTCACCGGAAAGCGCATTGCGTTTCATGGCATCCCCCGTCAGCCTGAAAAACCCGCGGGTACCCAGAATGGCACCGGTCGTGATCAACCAGTCTATAAGAAAAATGCCTTTCGAAAAATCTTCGAAGCGATACATGAAAGTTACTGCCGTAATCGAAAGAAACGAAGCAAGGGTGGATGCTTTCAAGTAAACTGCAATATCGTTGGAACTCAAATATCCCCAGAGGCCCCGGTACACGCCCATCAGAAAAAATGCGGTGAGCTTACAGGCGATCACCGCCGGCAATGACTTCAAAAAAACTTTGAAATAATAAGGAAACTGATTCGAATCAAACCTGAGACGGTAGGAAAGATAATAAGAAAAGGCTATGAGGCAAAAATCGAGAATCACCAGAACAATTTGTTTTTTATAGGTAAGTTCGATCAGAATCGGTGTAAACGTGCGATCCCGAAGCACGGAAAACTCTTTTTCAGGATACACCCGAAGTTGGGACAGATAAATCCCCATCAACAGAATCGACAACATCACCGGAATAATGACAGATGGGGAGGTAAATGTGTCGCTTCTGCTGACAAAAACGGCGGCAGTTCCAGATACCAATCCAACGCCGTATAAAAACAGAACGGCTTTCTTTTCACTGAATCCCATCAGAACCAGACGATGAGATGTATGATCTTTCCCGCCGGTCGAGGCTTTTCTCCCACTGAGCAACCTCACCAGGGTGACCATTGTGGTATCGAAAATTGGAACCATGGCGATCATTATCGGCACAGCAATGGTCGCCATGGTGTTCCCGGTACTCATTCCAGACAGGCCGATACTGAGTATTGAAATCCCAAAGCCGATCGTCAGAGAACCGCAATCTCCCATGAAAATGGATGCCGGATTGAAATTATATACCAGAAACGCAGCCGCTGCACCCGCCAGAATAGCGGCGCATTGTGCATATTGCGGACAGGTCCCCGATAAAACAACAGCCAAAAATGCGGCGGCAATCGTTCCGGTTCCTGCACAAAGCCCATCCATATTGTCGAGCAGGTTGAAAGCATTGGTGATTCCCACGATCCATAAAATGGTCAACAGGGTATCCAGGGTCAAGGATGTGACCCACTGCAGTCTGAAGCCTATAAAAACGATCAGGGATGCCACCAGAATCTGACCCAGCAACTTGGTCTGGGGTTTTAGCCGAATTGCATCATCCACGAATCCCAACAGAAATATCAGGGTGATTCCCATGCACAAGACAGGCATAATCGAAGACAGCGTATCGATTTTCGTCTGGTCTATCAGAGAAAGAAGTATCGCGTTGAAATCCGAGAGAATAAACATGGGAGCGGCTGCTGCAATGTATATGGCAATTCCACCGAATAGTGCAGTCGGTTTGCTGTGCCAACGGTCATCTCTCGGGCGGGCCATCCAGCCTTTTTTCAGGGCGATTTTCCGGACAAGCGGCGTCAGAATCAAACAAATGGCAAAGGGAATTGCCGGATACACTAGGTTGATCATGACATACCGTAAACCGATCGAAATAAAACAAACAGGGGGATCAGAAGGGTGCTAACATCTTGAAAAAAAGACGATGCAGATGTCATGGAATAATTTCTTTGCCTGTCAAATCCAGGATATTCTTTCTTCAGAGTCTTTTCTTTCGACAACTTCACCGATTAAAAACGCCTGAACATCCGTGCCGCTCAATCGTTCCAGCACATCCTGAGCGGTTTGATCCGGAACAACCGCAATCATACCGATGCCGTTGTTAAAGGTTCGCATCATTTCAGCATCCGTGACATGTCCGGCGTCCTGAAGAAATTTGAAGATCGGGGGAATCGTCCAGCTGTTCTTTCTGATCAGCAATTTGCAGGACCGAGGGATGATTCGGACGATATTTTCAGAAATACCGCCACCGGTAATATGTGCCAGACCGTGAATGGGAAGATCCCGAATCAGCATCAGAATGATTTCGGAATATATCCGAGTGGGGATCAGCAGCTCTTCAGCAAGGATTTTACCCAGTTCGGAAATATGGGCATCCACCGACAGTTTCAAAACATCGAAACAGATTTTTCGAACCAGGGAATAGCCGTTACTGTGAAGACCCGTGGATGCCATGCCGATCAATTTGTGACCCACCCGGATTTCGGAACCATCGATGATTCTGCAGTTATCCACGAGCCCCACGGCAAAACCGGCCAGGTCGTACTCATTGTCTTGGTATATACCCGGCATTTCGGCGGTTTCTCCTCCGATCAACGCGCAATTGGCCTGCCGGCACCCCTCACCGATCCCCTTGATGATATCGGCCGCCACCTCGTTTCTCAGACAACCCATCGCCAGATAGTCCAGAAAAAAAAGTGGTTTAGCCCCCTGAACCACTACATCGTTGACACTCATGGCCACCAGATCGATGCCGATCGTATCGTGTTTGTCCGCCATAAAAGCTATTTTAAGCTTGGTACCCACCCCATCCGTTGAACTGACCAGAACCGGTCTTTCGATGTTGGCCAAATTCAATGAATACAACCCGCCGAATCCACCGATTTCTCCCATCACTCCGGTTCGGGAGGTGTGGCCGGCAATAGATTTTATCGTTCGAATCAAATCGTTTGCTCTGTCAATGTCTACGCCTGCATCCGCATAGGTTAGAGATTTTGTCATGATTATCTCATTGATAATGGACGAAAAACTTGAAATTATTCAGAAATTTAAACAGTTTTCACCGAAAAGTCAAAACATTTTTTTGACATGCAGCCCGTTGTATTGTATGGAACAGCATGAATTTTTCAAACAATGTATCGCTTTCCAGATACAGATTTTGGGTGCATTATCGGTCGGGGATGACCGAAAAGGGTCTATCCTGTTGCCTTCCCCGAATCACTGTCTTAACAGCTATAGAATAGAATGGTTTAAGCTGTACATGATTTTTTCCTTTTTTAAATTCATGACGGTTTGCTATCATAGAGGTATAACGTGACAAAATTCGCCAGACTGGATCGACTGCCGCCGTATGTCTTTGCGACAGTCAACAAAATAAAGACGGAAGCAAGGCATGCGGGAAAAGATATCATCGATCTGGGCATGGGCAACCCGGATCTGGGTACCCCCCGCCACATTGTCGATAAATTGATTGAAGCCGCACAAAAACCCCATAATCATCGTTATTCCGCTTCGATGGGGATTACCCGGCTGCGGCTGGCGATATCCGAGTGGTACAAGCGGCGTTTCGATGTGGATATCGATCCGGATTCTGAAGCCATCGTCACCATCGGTATCAAGGAAGGGCTCTCCCATCTGGTTCTGGTTACGATCCGACCCGGCGATGTGGTATTTACTCCCAATCCCACCTATCCGATCCATCCATTTTCCGCTATCATTGCCGGAGGCGATGTGCGGGGGATACCCGTAGGGCCGGGTTGTGATTTTTTCGAAAATCTGATCAACGCCACCAAACAGACCTGGCCGCGTCCAAAAGTACTCATCATTTCCTATCCCCACAACCCGACCACGGAAGTTGTCGATCTGGATTTTTTTCAGAAAATCGTGGATTACGCCAAAGAGCATGACATGCTGGTCATCCATGATTTCGCCTATGCGGATCTGACGTTCGACGGTTACAAGGCGCCTAGTTTTCTTCAGGCCAAAGGAGCCAAAGACGTTGGGGTGGAGTTTTATTCCCTATCCAAAAGCTATAGTATGGCCGGCTGGCGCATGGGCTTCTGTGTGGGAAACGCCGAAACCGTCGCAGCCCTCAAGCGCATCAAGAGCTATCTGGATTATGGGGTTTTCCAGCCCATTCAGATCGCATCCATCATCGCCTTGAACGGCCCCCAGGAATGTGTTCAGGAAATCCGAGACACCTATATGGAAAGAAGGGATGCCCTGATTTCCGGCCTCAACCGTATCGGGTGGGACATCAGCAGTCCCAAAGGAACCATGTTCGTATGGGGCAAAATTCCCGACAAATTTGTCAACATGGGCTCTGTGGAATTTGCTAAATTTTTGATCAACGAAGCTCAGGTAGCGGTATCCCCCGGCCTGGGATTCGGCGAATACGGCGATGAATACGTCCGGTTTGCTTTGATTGAGAATCCCATGCGGATCAATCAGGCCGTCCGGGGC
>CAYQKZ010000007.1:0-34182 GCA_964418135.1 uncultured Desulfobacterales bacterium | reverse complement strand
GATATAGGCATAGAGCAGAAACAGCGCAACTGTCACGGGCATGATCCAGCCGGATGTCCGGCGGGTGGCTTCCAGAATCAGCAGAATCAATATGACCCCAAACACCCGGTCCAATGTTTCGGGTGTGACGGAACGGTAAATGAAGTCTTCGAAATCGTACAGCATATAAGCGATACAGGCGATCGACAGCAGGGCAAGCAGAATATCGATTACCTGAACCCGGTTCTTGAACCGGCCGGCCATGGGGTAATACAGAAAAATCAGCGTGAGAATCAGCGCCACATGCACTCCCCGGAGAATCTGCGTGGTGATGGTGCCCACGGCGACATAAATGGCGAAGAGGGACGTGGCCACCGCAATGACAGTAATGACCTGGTTCCAGAAACCCACAGATTTTCGGGTAACGCCTTCTTCTTTTTCGATCACTTCTTCGACCTTTTTCATCTGCTCATCCGTGACCCAGGTCGCTTTCTTGTCTTCCATAAATTTTATCTCCAGAGAAAATTCACCCAGTTGACGATTGCAGGCAATCGGGTCAGCCGGATACGGATGCTGTGTCCGCCTTCATTCAAGTCAGACAGAAAGATATGTCGATTTCCGATGAACAGCACATGCGATCCGATACTGTCCACCGGAATGCTGAACTCCTGAATCCGGCGGCTGACATTGTTTTCATGATGGTTTTCAATGCCGTAATACTCCAGTGCAGCCCCGCTTTCCGAATCTACATGAAACAGGTGCATCTCCTCATTTTCGATCCGAAACCGCTCGATCACCGGCACATCATACATCGAATGGATGAACGTGTGCGTCAACACATCACCGTTTTCAACCGGAATGCACCGCCCGGACGATCCGATTTCGATAACCAGGGAATCGATTGCAATGGATGCCAGGGCCAATCCTGCGATCAAAAAAGCCAAACCCATCCACCGGGGCGTCATGCGATGTTCGTTCCGCGTCTGAGGCTTACCATTCAAGGATGCTGACCGCTATCCCTGCTGAATCTTGATTCCCTTTTCCTCATAGAATTGAATCGCCCCTTTATGGAAGGGAAGGGGAGAGCCGACCGTGGCTAAGGACAACTGGATATTCTCGGCTTCCTTGTGGACGGCGACCAGCTCCGGCAGATGGGAGAACATGGCGTTCAGAATGTCATAAGCCAGTTTGGGATCCATGTTGGCATTGGCGATCAGGATGTTTCCGACCGCCGCAACAGACACATCCGTATCGACACCGCTGTAAACCCCTTTGGGAATCGTGGATTTAAAATACACCGGGCCGTATTTGGCGGTCATTTTGTCCACCGCTTCAGCGTGGCTCAACAGGCTGATTTTTGTTCCGGGTGTCGAAGCGATGTCCATCACCGATGCCGTGGGTACGCCGCCGTCCCAGAAATAGGCATCGATCTTGCCGTCTTTCAGGGCGCCCGCGGATTCCGAAGCGCCGAGTCTGTCGCGGGTGATGTCCTTGTCCGGATCAAGCCCATAGGCTTCGAGCACCCGGAGCGCCTTGATTTCGGTGCCACTGCCAGGCGCGCCGGTGGAGATTTTTTTGCCTTTGAAATCCGCAACGCTTTTGAATCCTTTACCATCGATGGTTACGACATGCATCAGGTTGGAATACAGCATGGCCAGATTGACGATTGGCAGTTTGTCCTTGAACTTGCCCGTTCCCATCAGCGCATCGTAGGCCACATCCGCCATGACGATGCCCATGTCCGATTTGCCGGCGGCCACGAGCTTGCAGTTGTCCACCGAGGCTGCCGTTACTTCCGCGGCCGCTTCCACACCGGGAATGTATTTGGTGATCAGGCTGGCAATGCCGCCGCCCATGGGGAAATAGACGCCGCCCATACCGCCGGTGGCTATGGACAGCCGTTTTGTGGTTGCACATAGCGCTGGCATGGCACTTCCCATCAGCATGATGCCGCCCATGGCCGTACTCAGTTTGAGGAAATCCCGTCTGCCCAATCTCCCGTCGCTTCCAATCAATTGTAACTGATTCATTTCGATCTCCTTTAAGTGAACATCATCATAAAAATGACCCGTATCCTTGTTTTGGAACGAACCATGCATGATCCGGTGGAGTGCGGATGTTTCAATAAAAAAACAGGAATCACTTTTTGATACTTATTGAACTTACTGCAGGCTGTCAAGGCGGAAATCGAATAATGTGCGTCATGATTTTCAGCAGCCGGACATGGACTGAAATTATTTTAATTGCATGTTCATATTTCTATTGCTATAGCTTTTCACATAACGTTTTTGGATGGTAACAGGGAGGGGATTGACCTTTGTCTGTCATTCCCGACCGATAACGTGCCCAAAAGCTTTATCCTGGAGGTGTATGACAAGGATTTTTCGCAGTACATCGATGCGAGGGCGGCCATCGCTGTTCAGAGTGTTTTTCCGCTCGATCGGATGGACGATTGCTGTGCTGATCCTGATCATCGCGATCGGCTGGGAAACGCTGACCGTTTATTATTCCAATCTGCCGGAGGCATTCCGTCTGCCGGGTGCTGTTTTTACAGCGGTTTTCTCTGTTGTCACCCTCTTGCTGATTCGCCCGATCGAAAAATCCCTTCTGTTTTTTTCCTGTGGATTCATGATCGTTCTGATCTGGTTTCTATCCATCCCGCCGTCCAATGACCGAGACTGGCAACCGGATGTGGCAAAGCTTTCCTGGGCCGAAATCGATGGCGATCGGATTACGGTTCATCATATCCGCAATTGTGACTATCGCACCGAGACCGACTACACCCCCGCCTATTATGACAAGACATTCAATCTGAGCCGACTGGAACATGTTGATTTAATTGCTGTTTATTGGATGGGGCCGGCCATTGCGCATGTATTCATGAGCTTCGAATTTGCCGGTGGCGACCATCTGGCCGTATCCATCGAGACGCGCAAGGAAAAAGGGGAAGGATACTCCACGGTCAAAGGGTTCTTTCGTCAATACGAGCTGTATTATGTGGTGGCCGACGAGCGGGATGTCATCCGGCTGCGCACCAATTATCGCCATGATCCGCCGGAAGATGTCTATGTATATCGATTGCACGGGTCGCTCGAAGATGGTAAACGCCTGTTTCTGGCGTATATGAACCGAATCAACAGTCTGAAGAACACCCCCGAATTTTACAACAGCCTGACCACCAACTGCACCACGACCATCTGGCTGAACTCCCGCGTCAATCCGGATCATCTGCCGTTCAGCTGGCAGATTCTGGTCAGTGGGTATATCCCGGAATACCTGTATCGTTCGGGGCTTCTGGGAAGCGACCTGCCGTTTTCCGAGATGCAGAAACGGGCTTATGTCAATGCCCGTGCCCATACGGCGGATACGGCCCCGGATTTTTCCAGACAGATACGGATGAGTGATCCATGAGAACGCAATGCAATTGTCGATCTGCTGTTATAGACAATCTGAAAAATAATTTCGCTGCATTATCGGTCAGGAATGGCCGAAAAAGGCCTATTCCCTCCCTGCTGCCTTGCAAAATGAATTTTCTGAAAGTCTATATCGTCATGGGGCTGTTTCTGACCATATACTTTCCGATGTCTGTGCTTCCTGCCGCTGCTGCCGAATCCAGCCGGACCGCTGTTGGCCCGAATCGTCCGAAAATCTGTCTCGTGCTGTCCGGCGGTGGGGCGCGCGGGGCCGCCCATGTTGGCGTAATCAAGGTGCTGGAAGCATACCGGGTGCCCATCCACTGCATTGCCGGAAACAGCATGGGGGCGTTGGTCGGGGCTTCCTATGCGACCGGAACGAGTGTGCCGGAAATGGAGCGGATCATTCAGGGGATTTCAACCGAACTCCTGTTCAAGGATAATCCCCCGCGTCAAGAATTGGCCACACGACGGAAGACGGATGACTACAAGATTTTTTTCGGTCCAGAAATTGGATTGAACGATGGTAAATTGGGCCTTCCCAAAGGCTTTGTGACCGGTGTTCAGCTCGAGACGGTGCTGCGCCGCCTCTCCAAAGCCAAAGGGTATCATCATTTCGATGATCTGCCCATCCCTTACCGGGCTGTGGCAACCGACCTCGTGACGGGAAAGGTCGTGATTTTCAGTGAAGGAGAACTGGCCAACGTGATGCGGGCCAGCATGTCGGTTCCGGTGGCGGTCGATCCGGTGGAAATTTCCGGCAAACTGCTGGTGGACGGCATGCTGACCCAGAATCTGCCGGTGGAAACAGGGCTCATGATGAAACCGGATATCATCATTGCGGTGAATGTCGGCACACCGCTGTTGAAACGCGAGGATTTGAACTCGATTCTTGGCGTGTCCGGACAAATGCTCAGCATTCTGACCGAGCAGAATGTGCAGACCTCACTTTCGTTGCTCAGACCTACCGACATCCTGATCACACCGGAGCTGGGAGACTTCTCGACCGGCGATTTCGACCATCTGCCGCAGATTGTTCCGCTGGGCGAAGACGCGGCGCACAAACTCGGCGATCGCCTGTCGGAACTGTCCGTTCCGGCCGAGGAATATGCCGCTTTGCGTCAGCAGCAACTGGTTGCCTCCGTACCGAGTCCGATGTCGGTCGATGAAATCCGGTTCGAAAATCTCAAACGGGTCAATCCGGATACTGCGCTGGCGGTGATGGAGACACAGGTTGGTGAACCGATCGATCAAGAGGTGCTGGACCAGGATATGCGCCGCATTTACGGTACCGAAGACTTTGAACATGTCAACTATCGTTTTCTGGAGGAACCCGGAAGGCGGGTGCTGGCCGTGGATGCGATCGAGAAATCGTGGGGCCCCAACTATCTGCGTTTCGGACTGGGATTGAACACCGATTTCAAGGGAGGCGCCTACTTCAATTTGCTGGCCAGCTATCGGAAAACGTGGATGAACGAACTCGGTGGGGAGTGGCGGAATGATTTGCAGATCGGGCGCACGAACTCGTTTAAAAGCGAAATGTATCAGCCGATCAATGACCGCGGCTATTTTTTCGTTGCGCCCAACGTGTCGCTCCAACGGCGTATGGCGGATTTATATCAGGGGAATGAACGCATCGGTAGCTTCCGGGTGGATTCTATGCTTGCCGGGCTGGATATCGGCAGCCAGTTTACCCGCTATGGAGAGTTACGGGTCGGTGTGTTGGGCGGAACACTTTCCCCGGAACTCGATACCGGTCCGCCGTATCTGTCGCCGGGGGTGGGAACGATTCCGCAGGGCGGGTTCAAGACCCGGCTGTTTTTCGATCAACTCGACAATGCCCATTTTCCCCGTTCCGGCTGGTTGTTCGGTTCGAATGCCTACAACTCCAACAGCGGGATCGGTGCGGATATGAATTACACCAAATGGGATGTGGACGGGATGGTCGCCCGTTCATTCGATCGGCATACCGTCAGCGTGAGTACGAAATTCGGTGGCAGACTCGGCAACAATTCATTGCCACGGTATGATCTGTTTCAGTGGGGTGGCTTCCTGCAGCAGTCCGGCTATGCCACCGGCCAGTTGCTGGGGGAAGATTTAAAATTCAGCCGGCTGATGTATTACCATCGCATTTTGCAAGGAAGCCTTCTGGATGGGGTGTATGGTGGTATTTCGTACGAAGTCGGTCAGGTAGGGTCCCCGGTGGTGCCCGGCAGCCCGGAAGGGGTGCTGCAATCCGCATGTATTTTCCTGGCGGCAGACAGTCCGATCGGACCCATCTATATCGGGTACGGGCGATCGGCCGATCAGAACAGCAGTGTATATTTTTATCTGGGCAGATTTTACTGATACGGCCGTGGTCGTCCATACCCTCCTTGCGGAGAACACATACAAGTCCCTCATGGCGGTATGAACATGAACCAACGCAAATAGAATCGTTTGATTCAATCATCGTTATTTAACCTGAAATTAAAGGAGTTTTATCGGTGTGCAAAACAGGAGGCCAACTATGCAATTGACAGGAAACCATATGGATGCCGGTCTGAGGACGATGGTAGGCAGCGGGGTGATCGTCTGCTTCTTACTGATAACGACCGGATGCAAAGAAAAGAAGGAAGTGGTTGCCCCGCCGCCGCCGATCGTGGAGGTGGTTGCTGTAGCCGTCCGCGATGTTCCCATCTACCAGGAATGGGTCGGTGCCCTCGACGGCAATGTCAACGCCGTCATCCGCCCCCAGGTTGCCGGATATCTCATCAAACAAAACTACATCGAAGGGCAGAAAGTCAAGAAAGGACAGTTGCTCTTCGAGATCGATCCCCGAACGTTTCAGGCTGTCTTGAACCAGGTCAAGGGAACGTTGAACCAGGCCAAGGGAGATCTGGCGCGGGCCGAGGCTGCCTATACCACGGCCAAAGCCGATCTGGCCAGGGTCAGACCGCTGGCCGCCAAGAATGCCGTCTCTCAGAAAGATCTGGACGATGCTACCGGCAAGGAGTTGTCCACCCAAGCTTCGGTGGAGGCGGCCAAGGCCGCTGTCGTGGCTGCCGAGGCCAATGTGGAGTCGGCGCAGTTGAACCTCGATTTTACCAGGATCACCGCACCGGTGTCGGGGATTGCCGGCATTGCCAAAACCCAGCTCGGGAATCTGGTGGGGCCGTCTTCTCCTCAGGAATTGACCACCATTTCCAGTGTGAACCCGATCAAGGCATACATCAATGTCAGCGAGCGGGAACTGTTTGTGGTGCGGGATAACGGTCAGAACATGGAGGATGTTCCCTTGCAGTTGATTCTGGCCGACGGCAGCCTCTATCCGCATAAAGGAAAATTGGCGCTGTCCGACCGGCAGATCGATGTGAGTACCGGCACTCTCAAGGTGGGGTCTCTTTTCTCCAATCCCGACGATATGCTGCGTCCCGGCGGGTTTGCTACCGTCCGGGCCCTCATGTCGATGGAAAAAGGGGCCATCCTGGTTCCCCAGCGGGCGGTGACCGATGTTCAGGGCAAATATCTGGTGGCGGTGGTGGGAAGTGATAAGAAGGTGGATATCCGTCAGGTCAAGGTGGGGGCCCGGATCGGTTCCGAATGGATCATCAGTGAAGGGCTGAAAGCGGGCGAAACGGTCGTGGCCGAGGGAACCCAGAAAGTCCGTCCTGGCATTACGGTGAATCCGAAGCCGTTTGCCTCCCCTGCACCCGATAAACAGGACGCCTCACCCACGGACGGAAAGAAGGGGTAACCGCCATGTCGAAATTCTTCATCAATCGTCCTATCGTGGCCATGGTGATCGCCATTCTGATGGTGATCATGGGCCTGGTCGCCATGGCAAGGCTGCCCATCGCGCAGTTTCCGAACATCGTGCCGCCGGCCATCCAGGTCAATGCCACTTACACCGGCGCCGATGCGCTCACACTCGAACAGGCCGTGGCCACCCCCATCGAGCAGCAGATGTCCGGTGTCGATAACATGGATTACATGTATTCCGTCAACGCCAATAACGGCTCAACGACCCTTTACGTCTATTTCGACCTGCAGACCGATGCCAATACCGATCAATTGCTGGCGCAGATGCGGGAAGGGCAGGCCGAATCCCAGCTTCCGGCCGATGTTCGCAATTACGGGGTGACGGTTCAGAAATCCACATCATCACCGTTGATCATGTTCGCGTTGTATTCCCCCAATGGAACTTACGACAACGTGTTTCTGGCCAATTATTCCTATATCAATATCAATGATCAGATGACCCGGATCAAGGGAATCGCCAGCGTTACGGTATTTGGCGCCGGCCAGTATGCGATGCGGCTCTGGGTCAAGCCGGATCAGCTTGCCAAGCTCAACATCACGATTCCCGAAATCATGAATGCCGTCAATTCCCAGAACACCGTCAATCCGGCCGGACAGGTGGGGGCCAGCCCGATTCCCAAGGGGCAGGAATTCACGTATGCGGTGCGGGCCCAGGGGCGGTTGCAGACCGAGGAAGAGTTCGGCGATATCGTGCTGCGGGCCAATCATGACGGCTCTTTTGTCCGCATCAAAGATGTAGCCCGCATCGAACTGGGAGCGCAGACGTACAACATGGAATCTCGGTTGAACGGCAAACCGTGTGCGCTGGTGGCATTGTACCAGATGCCGGGAACCAATGCTCTGGATGCCGCCAACGGCACCAAGAAACTGATGGAAGAGCTGAAAAAGAGCTTTCCGCCGGATCTGGAGTATGCCGTGGCTTTAGATACCACACTGGCGGTTACCGAGGGAATGAAAGAAATCCAGCAAACCCTTTTTGAAGCCATCGTACTCGTTGTTCTGGTGGTTTTTATCTTTCTTCAGGGGTGGCGGGCTACGCTCATTCCGCTCCTGGCTGTTCCGGTGTCGTTGGTGGGAACCTTTACGGTATTTCCGATGCTGGGTTTTTCCATCAATACTCTGTCGCTTTTTGGTCTGGTACTGGCCATCGGTCTGGTCGTGGATGATGCCATTGTTGTCGTGGAGGCGGTGGAGCATCACATCGAACACGGTCTGTCTCCCAAGGAGGCGTCCTTGAAAGCCATGGAGGAGGTGTCGGGACCGGTGGTTGCCATTGCCATCATTCTGACGGCTGTTTTCGTTCCGACCGCCTTTATCCCCGGCATTACCGGTCAGCTCTACCAGCAATTCGCCGTGACCATCGCCATTTCCGTCATTTTTTCGGCGTTCAACGCGCTGTCTCTTTCCCCGGCGCTCTGCGCCCTGCTGCTCAGACCGAAAGTCAAGGGAAGAGGACCCCTTCAGATGTTCTACAACGGGTTCAACCGGGTTTTCGGCAGTGCGACCAACGGGTATGTGGCTGTCTGCAGGGCCTCTATCCGCAAAAGCATGATCAGCCTCATCTTTCTGGCGGGCATTGCGGCCCTGGCCGCTTTTTCGGGCAAGCAGCTGGCCACGGGCTTTCTGCCGGATGAAGATCAGGGATTCATTTTTGCGGGGATCCAGTTGCCGGATGCCGCTTCTCTCGAACGGACCAGCGTGGTGGCCAAGCAGGCCGAGGACATCATCACAAAAACGCCGGGCGTCAAATACTGTTCATCGGTTCTGGGCTACAGCATGCTGAGTCAGGTGCAGAACACCTACAGCGCGTTCTTTTTCGTGACACTCGAAGAATGGTCCAAACGAAAGAAACCCGAAGAACAGTACGAGGCCATCAAGGCCACCATTTCCGGGAAAATGGCGGAAATTCCCGGTGCCATCGGTTTTGCATTTCCGCCGCCGGCCATCATGGGGGTTGGTACATCCGGAGGGGTTACCTTCATGCTCGAGGATCGGGCCGGCAAGGACATCGACTTTCTGGCCGCCAACACAAAAACATTTATCGAAGCCGCCCGGAAGCGCCCCGAACTGGCCGGTGTTTCCACGACTTTTCTTCCCACGGTGCCGCAGCTCTTTGTCGATGTGGACCGGGACAAGGTGCTGAAACAGGGGGTCAGTATCTCCGATGTGTACAAGATTCTGCAAAGTTTCATGGGAAGCGGGTTCATCAATTACTTCAACCGGTTCGGTCGTCAGTGGCAGGTGTTTGTCCAGGCTGAAGGGGAATTTCGGACCAATATCGAGAATATCGGCCAGTTCTATGTCCGAAACAGCGAAGGAAAGACCGTGCCTCTCTCGGCGCTGACCACCGTGCGCAACATTTCGGGGCCGGAGTTCACGATGCGCTACAATCTCTACCGGTCGGCTCAGATCAATGCCTCGGCAGCCCCCGGTTACAGTTCGACCCAGGCCATGAAGGCTCTGGAAGAAGTTTTTGCTGAAACCATGCCCAAAGAAATGGGCTATGACTACAGCGGGATGTCGTTCCAGGAGAAAAAGGCCCAGGAAGGTATTTCTCCGGTGGTGATTTTCGCATTTTCTTTCCTGTGCGTTTTCCTGATTCTGGCAGCCCAGTACGAGAGCTGGTCTCTGCCCTTCTCGGTATTGCTGGGTACGCCCATTGCCATTGCCGGGGCTTTCTGCGGTCTGTTGTTCCGAAGCTTCGAGAACAATATCTACGCCCAGATCGGGCTTGTCATGCTCATTGGTCTGGCTGCCAAAAACGCCATTCTGATCGTCGAGTTCGCCAAGCTGGAATACGATAAAGGGGAGACCCTTATCGAGGCAACGCTCAACGGCGCCCGGCTCCGTCTCCGGCCGATTCTGATGACATCCTTCGCCTTCATCCTCGGATGCGTGCCGCTGGCCATTGCCAGCGGGGCCGGGGCCATTTCCCGCCGGGTCATGGGAACGACGGTCATCTTCGGCATGCTGGCAGCCTCGTTTATCGCCATATTCCTGATTCCGGTAACCTTCTACGTCATTGAAAAGCTCGGCCACAAAGGGGATGCGGGTGCGCATGCACCTTCCGTCACCCCCGGCGGAAAGGAAGGTGCTTCCCATGCGTAAACTGATCGTTATCCTTTTTATCACGGTGATGTCGGCTGGCTGCATGGTTGGTCCCGACTACCAGCGTCCCACGGTGGAAACACCGGAAACCTGGCGGATCGAAGAGAAAACAGCGCAGGATCTGGCCAATACGGCCTGGTGGCGTCAACTCGATGATCCGGTACTCAACGAACTGATCGCCACAGCCATCAATGAAAACAAAGATCTGCTGATCGCTACGTCCCGGGTGGATCAATATGCCGCCCAGTACGGCGTGGTTCGGGCCGATCTCTACCCTCAGGTAAGTGCGTCGGCCCAGTTCGGCCAGCAGCAGGTGACGGAAAAAGGCGGCAACTCCCTGCCGGCGGGTTACAATTCGGTTTACGGCAATCAGCAGATCACCTTGAACGCCTCCTGGGAGCTGGATATCTGGGGCCGGATCCGAAGAAGCACCGAATCGGCCCGGGCATCTTTGCTTTCCAGTGAAGAAGGCCGGCGCGGGGTGATTCTGACACTTGTCAGTTCGGTGGCGTCCGCCTATGTCAATCTCCGCAATCTCGACAAGCAGTTGGATATTTCCCGACAGACCGCCGAACTTCGAAAAGGTTCCTATGAACTTTTCATGCTGCGTTTCGAGGCCGGGGTAATCAATGAGATGGAGTTGGCCCAGAGTCGGTCGGAGTATGAACAGGCACTGGCCACCATCCCTCAGATACAGAAAAACATCGCTCTGCAGGAAAACGCCATCAATGTGCTGCTGGGAATAAATCCTGGTCCGATTTCCCGGGGCAGGAGTTTCGATGATCTAAAATTGCCGATCATCCCGGAAGGACTGCCCTCCGATCTGTTGGAGCGACGTCCGGACATCAAACAGGCCGAACAGAACCTCATTGCCGCCAATGCTCAGATCGGTGTGGCCAAAGCCGCCTATTTTCCCAGCATTTCGTTGACCGGCTTTTTCGGGGTTGCCAGTTCCGACTTTTCCGATCTTTTCACGGGTTCGGCCAAGGTCTGGCAGTACAGCGCACCGATTACCGCCCCCATCTTCACAGCGGGCAAGATCTCCAGCCAGGTGAAAGTGACCGAGGCGGTCCAGCAGCAGTATCTCTTTCAATATCAGCAGACCATCCAGACCGCATTTCGGGAAGTCAATGATGCACTTGCGGGTCAGAACCTGACCCGCAAGCAGCTCGATGCCCAGAGACAACGGGTCTTGGCGCTCCGGACCTATGCCGGTCTGGCCCGAGAACGGTTCGATAATGGATATTCCAGCTATATCGAGGTACTCGATGCCGAGCGAAGCCTCTTCGATGTGGAATTGGCCTATGTCCAGACCCAGGGTGGTCTCTTTCAGGCGCTCATCGGTCTGTATAAAGCCATGGGCGGGGGCTGGGTGGCCGAGGCCGACAGCCTCGGCATTACGGGATAGTAATTTCTATAGACTTATATTTTGTTGATTATTTTCATGTATGGGGGTGGCATGCACCGATGCCGTGACCGTTTAATGTATTCTTGAATTTTTAACCCGGCAGAAAGATGAATGTCATCCTGCCATAAATCAACAAGGAGGTAATGTATGAAGCGTTTTGTATTGTTGACTGTTTTGATCATGGGTATATTTGTGGTTGTCTCTGGACCGGCGGCCGCGAAAGACAAGCCGGATGCCACCATCGAGCTGACACAGGGACAGGTCGGTGTAGGTATTGGTTTCAGCTGGGGCGATGGGACATTGAAGTTTCAGGGTAAGAAATATCCTGTCAAGGTTACAGGACTCTCTGTCATCGATGTCGGAATCACCAGGGCCACAGCGAAGGGAAGCATCTACAACCTCAAGAAACTCGAAGATTTCGACGGCAATTACACTTCCGCCACAGCGGAAGGAACTCTCGGCGGCGGTGTCGGTGCCACCACGATGAAGAATCAGAACGGTGTTGTCATCCACCTGATTACAACGACCAAGGGAGTCAATGTAAAACTGGCTCCCGCCGGCGTAGAACTGATGCTCAAGAAGTAAATATCGACCAATCGTGTGTAACCGTTCACTGCCCCCCAGCGGAGGAGGCGGTGAACGGTTGACAGTCTGCAATCTTTCGACGGAAAGGAAAACCGTCGTGAAATTCTGGCCTGAAGAATATGATATTTTTTTATTGAAAACCGCTGAATCATTTGTATCGAGTTTGAACATATTTTCACGAAACATATAGAATATGGGGTAACGGATATGGAAATAAAGAAGGAAAACGAACCGGCATCAACCCTTGAAGTTTCGAACGGCATCGACGAGGCCGAAAAAGTCAACGAACTGAAACGGGCAGTTGCCTACAATCTGCTCTACACTCAGGGCGTACTGCCGATCTCCGCCACCCTGAACGATTATTACCTGGCGGTGGCGCATACCGTTCGAAACCGTATGCAGCACCTGTTTGTCAACACCGTCTATAGCCTTCGGCACAAGAAACTCAAGATCGTCGGCTATCTATCCGCCGAGTTTCTCATGGGACCACAACTGGCCAATAATCTTCTCAATCTGGGTATCTATGATCTCATGAGCAGGGCCTTGAAGGAGACGGGCCTGGATCTGAAGAAAATTATCGCGCATGAGGGCGAACCCGGTCTGGGAAACGGCGGATTGGGCCGGTTGGCTGCCTGCTATATGGATTCTTTGGCCACTCTCGAGGTGCCGGCCGTCGGGTATGGTATTCGTTACGAGTACGGTATGTTCAATCAGGAAATCCATGACGGATGGCAGCGGGAATGCAGCGACCGGTGGCTTCATCAGGGAAATCCCTGGGAGATCAAGAAACCGGATATGACCTATCAGGTGAAATTCGGCGGGCATACCGAGTACGACACGGATGAAATCGGGCGGGTCCGCGTGCGCTGGATCCCGGGCAGGATCGTCAACGGGGTGGCCTACGACACGCCGGTGCCCGGTTACAGAGTCAATACCGTCAATATCCTGCGGCTATGGAGTGCCGTTGCCCCTCAGTCCTTCGATTTCGAAGACTTCAATCGGGGCGATTATTTCGGCGCCGTCGAAGACAAGGTTCAGGATGAAAACATCACCAAGGTTCTTTATCCCAACGACGAGCAGTTTCAGGGCAAAGAGCTGCGCTTGAAACAGCAGTATTTTTTCGTATCCTGCTCTCTCCAGAACATGATCTGGGTTCATCTGCTGAAGGGTGAACGCATAGACGATTTTCATGAAGGGTTTGCCATTCAGCTTAACGACACCCATCCGGCCGTTTCCGTGGCAGAACTCATGCGGCTCCTGGTGGATGAATACGGTATGGACTGGGATCAGGCATGGGACATCACCACCCGTACCTTGGCCTACACCAACCATACGCTGCTGCCGGAGGCCATGGAAAAATGGCCTCTGCCGCTTTTCGGTGCCTTGCTCCCGCGGCATCTTGAAATCATTTACGAAATCAACCGCCGATTTTTAGATGACGTCCGCACTCGATTTCCCGGTGATGACGAGCGGGTCCGGCGGATGTCACTCATCGATGAAACTGGTGAAAAATTTGTGCGCATGGCCCATATAGCCTGTGTCGGCAGCCATGCCATAAACGGAGTGGCCAAGCTGCATACGGAACTTCTCAAATCTCATACATTGGCTGATTTCAATCAGATGTGGCCCGATAAAATCAACAACAAGACCAACGGAGTCACCCCGCGGCGGTGGATCGTCCGCAGCAATCCCGGATTGAGCCGACTGCTGATCGACGCGATCGGCGATGGGTGGATCACGCATCTGGATGAATTGCGGAAACTTGAACCTCTTACAGACGATGCCGCGTTCCGAGACGCATGGCGTCAGGTCAAATCCAACAACAAACAGATGGTGATCCGTCAGGCGTATCGGGTATCCAGCACGATAAACCCCGAATCCCTCTTCGATGTTCAGGTCAAACGGATTCACGAATACAAACGTCAGCATCTGAACATTCTCCATATCATTACGTTGTACAACCGCCTCAAGGCGGACCCGAATCTGGATATTCCATCCCGTTCCTTCGTTTTCGGCGGGAAAGCCGCTCCCGGATATGCCATGGCCAAGCTCATCATCAAGCTCATCAACTCGGTGGCCGATGTCGTCAATCATGACCCCGACATTCGGGATCGCTTGAAGGTGTATTTCATCCCCAACTACAACGTCAAAATCGGTCAGTTCGTTTATCCCATGGCCGATCTGTCGGAACAGATATCCACGGCCGGGCTGGAAGCTTCCGGTACCGGCAATATGAAATTTTCCATGAATGGTGCGCTGACCATCGGCACCCTGGATGGTGCCAACATCGAGATCCGGGAGGAAGTGGGCGCCGACAACTTTTTCCTGTTCGGGTTGACGGCCGGGGAAGTCATCGACCTGAAAGCCGGCGGATATCGTCCTATGGCCTGTTACGAGGGCAACGAGGAACTGCGGGATGTCATCGACAGCATCCGGTCAGGCTGTTTTTCAAACGGCGACCGGGATATGTTCAAACCGCTGGTGGATTCCCTGCTGTATGAAGACCGGTATCTGGTTCTGGCAGACTATCCATCCTATATCGACTGTCAGCATCGGGTCGGTCTGGCTTTTCAGGACAAGGATCGGTGGACTCGGATGTCCATCCTCAATACGGCCCGAATGGGAAAATTTTCGTCCGACCGCGCCGTTCGTGAATACTGTCAGGATATCTGGGCGGTCGATTCGCAGCCGGTCGAGCTGAAATGGGCGCATATGCCGTATGAAGGGATCATTTTTCGTAACCCAAATGCAACCCACTGAAAATATGGAGGCTCTCGATGGAAAATACGAAACATGCCAATCCCTGTGATTTTGTGATATTCGGGGCTTTCGGTGATCTGTCCCGGCGTAAATTGATTCCGTCTCTGTATCAATTGGAAAAGGCGGGTCTGCTGGAACCGGCTACCCGGATTGTCGGTGTGGCACGTCATGATATCACGCAGGACGGATTTTTGGCAAAAGTCCGGGAAAGTCTGGAAACCTTTGTCAAGGAAAAACTCGACCCGGCGGCGGCCGATGCGCTGCTGGCCCGGTGTCACTATGTCAATGTGGATATCGCCGACAGTTCCCAATACAGCCGGCTGAAAGATGCCGTCGATCAGACCGCACGGGTCATGGTCAATTATCTGGCGGTAGCGCCTTCCCTGTATGGGGATATCTGTCAGGGGCTCAACCATGCCGGGCTGGTCACCCCGGAGACCCGTGTGGTGCTGGAAAAGCCCATCGGCACCGACCTGGAATCCTCCATGGTCATCAACGATGCCGTGGCACGGGTGTTTCAAGAAAATCAGGTATATCGGATCGATCATTACCTGGGAAAAGAAACCGTTCTGAACCTGATTGCGCTCCGGTTTGCCAATTCCCTGTTCACGAACAACTGGGACCGTGATACCATCGATCACGTTCAGATCACCGTGGCCGAATCGGTGGGCATCGAAGGCCGCTGGGGATATTTCGACCAGTCCGGCCAGCTCCGGGATATGGTCCAGAACCATCTGATGCAGATTTTAACCCTGGTGGCCATGGAACCGCCGGCCGGTCTTCAGGCCGACAGCATCCGCAGCGAAAAGCTCAAAGTTCTGAAAGCGCTTCGCCCCATCACCTCGGACAATGTGGCCGATAAGGCCATCCGGGGCCGATATGGCGCCGGTTTTGTCGAAGGAAGCGCCGTCCCCGGCTATCTGGAGGAGGCAGGCGGCAATCCCCTTTCCACAACGGAAACCTTCGTGGCCATCCGGGCGGATATCGACAACTGGCGCTGGGCCGGTGTGCCGTTTTATCTGCGGACCGGCAAACGGATGACGACCAAGCGCACTGAAGTACTCGTCTATTTCAAGGAACTGCCGCATAACATTTTTCGGGACAGCTACCGGCATTTGCCTCCGAACAAGCTGATCATTCGGCTGCAGCCCGATGAAGGGGTGGAAATCGAGATGATGAATAAAGTTCCGGGGATCGATATCGGGGTGAAACTTCAGTCGACACTTCTGGATCTCAGCTTTTTCCAGGCGTTCAAAGACCAACGGATTGCCGATGCCTATGAACGCCTGCTTCTGGAAGCCATGAACGGTCACCAGGCTATGTTCATTCATCGGGACGAGGTCGAATGGTCCTGGCGATGGATCGATTCCATCCAGAACGCCTGGGCCGAACAGAGCATGCCTGTCCGGTCTTATCCGGCCGGTTCCTGGGGTCCGGTTGCCGGCCATTCACTTCTGGCCAAAGATGGCCGGGAATGGGCGGAATAGGAGGATGTCATGACGGATTTTCACGGAGAATTCAAAACATTCACAGATGCCGGTGTCCTCGTCCGGGAACTGGCGGAGCGGATACTGGTTCTGCTCGATGATGGCATCCGCCGCCAGGGACAGGCTATTCTAGTGGTATCGGGAGGCACGACACCGGTTCCGCTCTTTCAGATGTTATCCGGTGCGGATCTGGCTTGGGACAAGGTCGTTGTTACGCTGGCGGATGAGCGATGGGTAGAGCCGGATAACCCGGACAGCAATGAATATCTGGTTCGCACGCATCTGCTGAAAAATCGGGCGGCGGCGGCAACGTTCATCGGCCTGAAGACGCCGGATCATACGGCGGCTGCCGGTGAACCGGCCTGCAATCAGCGAATCCGTCAGATACCCCTGCCGTTTGATATTCTGATTCTGGGGATGGGCGGGGATGGCCATACCGCCTCCCTGTTTCCAGGAGCGACGGCACTGCCCCGGGCGATGGATATGACGCAAGACAAACGCTGCATGGCTGTTTCTCCACCAACGGCGCCTCATGACCGCATGACCCTGACCTTGCCTGCGCTCCTCGATTCCCGACATATATTCATTCATATCACCGGCACATCGAAACGGCAGGTTTACGAGAAGGCCGCTGCCGGTGAATCGTTCGAAGAAATGCCCATTCGGGCCATTCTCCATCAGAAAATGGCACCCGTAACGATCTGGTGGGGGCCCTGATCTTCATAAATCTTCAATCTATAGACTTTCAGAAAATTCATTTCGCACAGATATGCCTCTTTTCGTTTCTGTTGACGATCGGTTGGCAGAATGATAAAGATGAATTAATTAATAAATGTCATTAGATAGCTTTAAGATATTGTTTTTGGGAAGGTAGCGGATCGGGGATTGGCCTTATTCTGCCATCCCCGACGGATAACGCACCCAATAGCTTTACTTTGAAAGCTATATATTGTCATCATAATAACTTCAATGACATCGAATCAGGGAAACATTTATGCTGCGTTTTGCAGAAGAAATATACCTTCTGGCACTTGACGAGACAACGGGCAGACCCATGATCAGCCCGAAGGATATTGAGATGCAGAGTGCGCTGGTCGGCGCGATTCTTGCCGAGCTGACATTTCTACATCGAATCGATACGGATATCGAAAAGGTTTATCTTCTGGACCCTACGCCGATCGGAAATCCGGCTCTGGATCATGCGTTGTCGCTGATTTCCGGATCAACGGAACCGCAGTTCATCTCTTTTTGGATGAACACGCTGCGGGCAGATTGTCAATTGATTGAAAATCACGTTCTGCAAGAACTGCTTGATCAAAAGATATTGAAACAGGTCGAGAAGAAAATTCTCTGGGTATTTCCCACCCGGCAGTATCCTGTGATCGACGGGGTGGAGATTCAGAATATTGAAAATCGCCTGCGCCGTCTCATCTTGAGCGATGAGATTCCGGAACCCAGAGAAACCGTTCTGGTCAGTCTTGTCGATGCCTGCGGTTTTTTTCAGGACATTCTGTCACCCCGAGAATATCAGCGATCTCAGGAACGGATTGCCCAATTGGCTCGGATGGACGCCATCGGTCGGTCGGTTGCCAATCTGATTCGTATCATCAACAAAGCCTATATTTCGATGATGCACATGTGAAGAAATATTGACATTCAGAAGAATAATTTCGCTGCGGTATCGGTCAGAAATATACTACAGTATAATCTCCTCCCTGTTGTCCTGCGAAATGAATTGTCTAAACGTCTATACCTCACCTCAATACCGGTTATCGTGATTATTCTTGCTTGAGATGGCGTCATGAAATACACGCTGAAAGAACTTCTTGACATCCCCCGGCTTCGTGAACTGCTCGACTCGTTCGACGAAATCCACAGCATGCCGTCTGCCATTATCGATATCGAAGGCAAGGTGCTGACGGCCACTGCCTGGCAGGACATCTGCTCCAAATTTCATCGTGTTCATCCTGAAACCGAAAAAAAGTGTATCGAGAGTGACATTCATATCCGTGCAGCGATCGATCACAGCCTGTCTGATGTCATCTACTGCTGCCCCATGGGACTCGTGGATTCGGCCGTTCCCATCATCATCGATGGAGAACATCTTGGCAATGTGTTCACTGGCCAACTGTTCATCGAGCCGCCCGATGAATCGCGGTTTGTTGCGCAGGCCCGTCAGTACGGTTTTGATGAAACCGCGTATCTGGCGGCAATGCGCAACGTGCCGTATTTCAGTAAAGCCCATCTCCACAGAAACCTGACCTTTATCCACAGACTCACCAAAATGCTGGCGGAACAGGGCCTCCAGCAGAAACGACTGATCGAGGCCGAATCGGCATTGAGAGAAAGTGAACGCAGGGTTTCGGATGCACTGGACCTCAACGACTGCATTCTCAATACGTCGTCCGTCGGAATACTATCATACCACGCGTCCGGCCGTTGTATTTTCGCCAACGAATTCGCTGCAAAAATGGTTGGGACGAGTGTTTCCGAACTCCTGTCTCAGAATTTCCATCGGATTGCGGCCTGGAAAAGCTCCGGTATGTACGAAACTGCGTGCAGCGTTCTTGCCAGCGATTGTGAACAGGAGATGGAAGTGCATATCGTGTCGTCCTTTGGAAAAGACATCTGGTCGAATGTCCGGTTTTCGACGTTTCAATCCAAAGGAGAGAAATGCCTGCTGGTGTTCACGCTGGATATCAGCGGACGGAAACTGGCGGATGAAAAACTGATTTCCAATGAACGGTTTCTCCGCATGCTGACAGACAATATCCCCGGCATGGTCGGGTATTGGACACGTGATCTGCTCTGTACCTTTGCCAACAAGGCCTATCTGGAATGGTTCGACAAGACACAGGAGCAGATGATGGGGATTTCCATTCAGGAACTGTTGGGAGCGGAGCTGTTCCGCAAGAATGAACCGTATATTCGCAGAGCCTTGAATGGGGAACTGCAGCATTTCGAAAGAACACTTGTCAAGACCAGCGGAGAAACGGGCTACACATGGTCGCATTATATTCCCGATCGGATCGACGGCCAGACAAGGGGCTTCTTTGTACTGGTTTCCGATATTACGGAACTCAAACGGGCCGAGTATGAGTTGAAGGAATCACTTCTCTTGAATCGTCAGATGATCAACTGCGCCCAGGAAGGGATCATTCTTCATGATCGCGATCTGCGGTATCAGGTCTGGAACCCATTCATGGAAAAGATGACGGGGGTGCCGGCCGCTGATGTGCTGGGAAAACATCCGTTGAACATATTCCCTTTTCTGAAAGAATCCGGGTCCATGGAACAAATCGAGAAGGCCCTGGCCGGAGAGACAATGCCTGGGGCCGAATTCTTTTTCAATATAGAGGATACGGGAAAATCCGGTTGGACCTACAATACGGCAGCTCCCCTGAAAACGGAATCTGGCGAAATTATGGGCGTTATCCGAACACTGAGCGATATCACCAGTCATCGAAGGCTCGAGGATCAACTGCGTCAGTCTCAGAAAATCGAGGCCCTCGGCCAGCTGGCAGGCGGCGTTGCCCATGATTTCAACAACGCGCTCCAAATCATAATCGGTTATACCTCATTGCTCGGCATAAACGCCACCCATGAACAGAATGAATATCTGCAAGAGATTGTTGCTGCCGCGGAGCGAGCCGCCGAGCTGACCAGCGGGTTGCTTTCCTACAGCAGTAAACAAGTTTTCAAGCTTGAAAAGATCAATATCAACAAGTTGATTACATATATAGAGAGATTTTTAAGACGTATTCTTGGAGAAGATATCTCCCTGATTGTTCAGCAGGCTGCGGAACCGCTCGTGGCAACCGTGGATAAGTCCCATTTTCAGCAGGTTTTTATAAACATGGCATCCAATGCCCGTGATGCCATGTTATCTGGCGGAAAGCTTTCGATTCAGTTGAATCGGCTGGATATGGATGAAAACTTTGTCCATACCCATGGCTTCGGTACGGTCGGCCCCTATGCCTGGATCACCGTATCCGATACCGGAGACGGGATTCTCCCGGAGTACCTTCATAAAATATTCGAACCGTTTTTTTCGACCAAAGCGGAAGGAAAGGGTACCGGGCTCGGACTGGCCATCGTCTATGGGATTGTTACCCAGCATAACGGTTTTATCAACTGTTACAGCGAAGTGGGTGTAGGAACGACGTTCAATATTTATTTGCCGCTGGCGCATCATACCGTGCCGTCCATTGCGCCGAAAGCTGAAGAACAGTGCAATTTTCCACTCAAATTGACGATTCTGCTGGTCGAAGATGATCCAGCCGTACGGAAAGTGACCCGAAGCATGTTGGAGATTCATGGTGGCACAGTGATCGAGGCTCAGGATGGCAAAGAAGCACTTGCCATTTTCAAACAGAAACATGCCGCCATTCAACTGGTCATTCTGGATGCCCTCATGCCGGATATGAACGGCGCCGAGACGCTGGCGGCACTTCAGGAAATTGTGCCAGATATCAAGGCGCTGATTCTAAGCGGCTACGCGCAGAACCTCATCAGCGGCAAAATGGCCATTCCCGAGAATGTCACCTTCCTCAACAAACCGGTCATTCCGGCACGGCTGATGGAGGCGATCAGAAAAACTATGGGATGATAGGGCTTTCAAGGTTTATCGGATCGAACATTACCTGGGAAAAGAAACCGTTGTGAACCTGATTGCGCTAAGGAGTTGTTTCATAAGCCGTAATGATTATCACGAACCCATCAGATTCGGAATCAGCATTCCCTTTACTCAAGATGGCGTTATGTTCTTCGCATGAGTCAATATACTGACGATTTTCTCAAAGCGGGTCTCTAAAGTCACGCCGATTCTGATATGATTAAAACGCCTCATCGGTTGCCAGCGCCGATTTCAGAAATTCAGATTCTTCGGCAAACGCCCCAGGCCGCAATTCCCGCATCACCCCGTTCACCGTCATCTGGCGGCGATCGGGCCAGCAGTTCAAGAATACGCTGAAGGTCTTGTGCCAGCCCCTGAGCGGACATCTCCTGAATCATCCCGAATCATCCCTGAACCGACCAGCCATCGGTGATGATATGGTGCAAATTGATGACCAGGATGTGTCGGGGCCGTGTGTCGATGTCCGGCATGTTGTTGGTTGATAGGCAATAATTCTAAGGTGGGACTGTGGCTGACTTGTTCGTAATCATCAATCCTATTGCATAAAACAGGGGCATATACTATGAATCGTTACAATCTGCGTTTACATCAAACTCCCTCCCCCAGCGGGGGAGGGTCGGGGTGGGGGTTTCAAAAGCGCAGATTGTTCCCATTTGAAGTATATGTTACCCGATGGTTCCGGCATCAATCATGAGCCGACTGATAACGAAGCCGTCTGAACAATGATTATAGCGATCACGTCATGATTCAAAACAAAAAAATAGCAGAGCGATTCTCATTATTGGAAGATATCGTGCTGTATCCCGGCAACTGTCTCGATCTGTTGCAAGGGATTCCGGATGAATCACTGACGCTCGTCATCACTTCACCGCCCTACAATATCGGAAAAGAGTATGAAAAGAAGCTGAAACTTGAAACTTATCTCTACCAGCAGGCAGCCGTCATCCGTGAATGCATCAGGTGTCTGTCTCCGCAAGGCAGCATTTGCTGGCAGGTGGGAAATTTTGTGGACGATGGCGCCATCATACCGCTTGACATGGTGCTGTATCCGATCTTTACCAAGGCAGGCTTGAAGATGCGAAACCGTATCATATGGCACTTCGAGCATGGGTTGCATTGCAGTCGCAGATTCTCGGGTCGGTACGAAACGATCATATGGTTTACGAAAACAGACACATACACGTTCAATCTCGATCCTGTGCGGGTACCCCAAAAATATCCGGGGAAGAAATACTTTAAAGGACCGAATGCCGGTCAATATTCGTGCAATCCCCTCGGCAAAAATCCCGGAGACTTATGGGTCATCCCAAATGTCAAAAGCAACCATGTGGAGAAAACCGATCATCCCTGCCAGTTTCCTGTCGAACTGGTCGAACGCCTTGTTTTATCCATGACAAATGAGGGGGATTGGATATTCGACCCCTTTCTGGGATCAGGAACCTCGATTGTTGCAGCCATTCGTCACAATCGCCGCGGAGCTGGAGCAGAAAATGTCGATAAGTATGTTGATCTGGCAAGACAACGTATTCAATCTGAACTGGGTGGAACTCTCAAGACCCGCCCCATGCACAAACCGGTCTATGACCCTGAAGCGGCTGGAAACAGCTTGCGGATTGCACCTTGGACAAAACAAGATTCAAAACAGATCAGTCCCAGATGAGTTCCGGTGTCGCATACTACGAGGGGGAGCTGTATAATGTCGTCAGACAGGGCAGGGGTGTGCCGGCTGTTCCGCTTGTCATTATCGGAATCGCCTCTTAAAACCGATTCACAACGGTTATCGTGCAATAATTATACTGCACTCGGGAACAATCTGCGCTTTTTGAACCCCCACCCCGGCCCTCCCCCGCTGGGGGAGGGAGCTTAAGGAAAACGCAGATTATGCCCGTTTGGAGTATAACCAATTGAAAATACGAATTATGAATATCAACGCATCCATTATCGATCAGCGACTAACCTCTGTTATAGATCAAATACAACAGCAGGCCGCTGATGAACTGCACATAACGGATAGAGGCAAACTCAAGTCTCTTGCTTTTGTCTATCTATGTGTCAAAACCATGCTTGATCTTGATAATGAAGAAGCTTTCGACTGTCTTACCGAAGGTGGGGGCGACTTTGGCGTAGATGCGATGCATTTGTCTGAAGAGATCGATGGTGAGTTCCTGGTCACGCTCTTTCAGGGAAAATATCACCAGAATCTGGAAGCAAAATCTAATTTTGAGGAATCCGGCATCAATAGCATGATCAATGCCATCCGTCATATTTTTGATCCAGGATCACAACTGGAGCGGATTAATGACCGTTTGAAAATGAAAGTGGAGGAAGTCCGATCTCTTATCCGTGATGGGTATATTCCGCGTGTGCGAACGATTGCCTGCAATAATGGGCTTAAGTGGAATACAGCAGCCCAGGAGGCAATCGACCGGGCCGATTTCGGCAGCCAGGTCTTTTGGGAATATGTCAATCATGAGGTACTCATCGGTATTCTACAACGGATTAAACCGGTGGATGAAACGCTGCGGCTGACAGGAAAAGCCATCGTTGAAGATATGAATTTCAGTCGCATCTGTATCGGCAGAATCCCTGTTTTTGAAATTACCAATTTACTGAAAACACATGGGGAACGGCTTTTGGAGCGAAACATCAGACGGTATCTGGGTCTGCAGGGGAACCGGGTGAATGAGGGGATTCAACAAACTCTGACAGGGGGAACACCGGAAAACTTTTATTTTTTTAACAATGGGCTCACCATGGTCTGCAATGATTTTTCCTATAACGCTCTTCAAAATAGTGATTATCACGTAAAAGTGGAAAATTTGCAGATCGTTAATGGCGGCCAGACCTGTATGACCATTTTTAAGACATTGGAGTCCATGAACAGTCGGCTTATACCAAGAGAGGCCAG
Organism: uncultured Desulfobacterales bacterium; assembly: GCA_964418135.1. Lineage (GTDB taxonomy): Bacteria > Desulfobacterota > Desulfobacteria > Desulfobacterales > Desulfatirhabdiaceae > RAAP-1. Next base: position 10,097 of record CAYQKZ010000007.1, on the reverse strand, counting down.
TGTTCTGATTCGACTTTATAAATTGCCCAAAGATAATCAGGACATTGTTTTGCAGATTACTTATGCAACAAACAGTCAAAACCCAGTGGATTTGAAAGATCTCAAGGCAAATGATCAAAAACAGCGTCAGTTGGAAGACAGCATTGCGTCTTTGGGTTATAGTTATCGCAGGAAGCGGGCGGATACCCCGGTAAAGCCATCGGACATTACCTCTGGCACGGCGGCTGAAGCCATTCTGTCTGTATGGCGTCAACGCCCCCATCAGGCCAAATTTTTTAGCCGAGAGCATTTTGGAAAACTTTATGATACGATTTTCAGAAATGATCTGACAGGAGCCCAGGTTATCATCGCTGTTTTACTCTATCGAATTGCCGAAAATCACAGAAAAAGGCCTCGATCGGATGATCCGATCTTCATACGTTATGCCTCATGCTTTATTGCCATGCAGATGGGCAAAAGACTTGTACGCGATATGGGTATCAATGCAAATTCAATTGACCATAGGAATTTTGAAATTGCAAAAAATCTGGTAGAACAAAACGGGGAAACTTATTTTGTTGAATCTGTCACAGACGTTGAACAAGCGCTACAGAAACTTTATGGAGAGATACCCGTTTTTCTTCAACAACTATCCGCAACGTTCAGACGCGGTGATTTGATTGACAAGCTTAACATTTGTTAAAACGCCTCATCGGTTGCCAGCGCCGATTTCAGAAATTCAGATTCTTCTGCAAACGCCCCAGGCCGCAATTCCCGCATCACCCCGTTCACCGTCATCTGTGGCGATCGGGCCAGCAGTTCAAGAATACGCTGAAGGTCTTGTGCCAGCCCCTGAATGGTTTCTTCCCGGAACAGATCGGTGTTGTACTCGACGGCAATACGCCACCCGGCGCCGGGTTCGACGGTAAACTTCAGATCGAACTGACTGGCGATGGCTTCATCGGCGAAAGTGTCCACTTGAACGCCTTCCCAGTTCAACTGCGCCGGGGCATTGTTCTGAACGATGATCAACACATCAAACAGGGGATGACGGGCCGGATCACGCTTGAGTTTGAGGTCTTCCACCAACAGATCGAACGGATATGCCTGGTGATCCAGGGCATCGGTCACGGTCTTTCCCATGTCTTGCAGAACATCAGACAGGCGCGTATCCGGGTTCAACCGGGTGCGCAGCACCAGGATATTGAGATAAAACCCGATCTGCGTTTCCAGATCCGGATGAATCCGGCCGGCCACGGGTGTTCCCACGCATACCTCGTTGCACCGGCTGTGGCAATGGAGAAGGGTCGTGATACCCGCAGCAAAGATCATGAACCGGGTAACCCGGCCGGACTGTTCCAGGCGATCCAGTTCATGAACCAGTTCGGGTGGCAGCATAAACCGCAACCGCCTGCCGTTCTGGCTCTGAACACGGGGTCTTGGAAAGTCCAGCGGCAGACTCAAATCCGGCAGGGGCGGCGCCAGCCGGTTCATCCAGTAATCCCGCTGCGCTGAAAGGGCAGGGGACTGTATCTGTTGGTGCTGCCAATACGCGTAATCTTTGTACTGAAGGCTCAGCGGTACAAGCGCCGGCTGCTCTTGCCGGCACAGCGCCGGGTAAATGGCGGACATCTCCTGGATCATCACCTGAACCGACCAGCCGTCGGTGATGATATGGTGTAAATTGATGACCAGGATGTGTCGGGGCCGTGTGTCGATGTCCGGCAGACGGAGCAGTTGCACCCGAAGCAATGGGCCGTTTTTCAGATCGAAGGGCCGGGCTGTCTCCGCCAGATACCCTGCATGCGCATCTTTTTCCGGATCAGCCGATCCAGTCAAATCCATTTCTTCCAGCGGGATGTTGCATGCTTCCAGAATGCGCTGTCGGGGTTCCGACCCCACGGTGACAAATACCGTGCGCAAAGATTCATGCCGATCCACCAGGGTCTGAAAAACCCCTTGCAGAGCGGATTTGTTCAGTCGGCCTGTCAGAAGAAATGCACCGGACATGTGATAGGCCGGGGAATCCCCGTAAACCTGATCCACGACCCAGAGACGGCGCTGGGCATAGGACAGATCGTAATCGGGTGCATCCGGGGCCGGTATGATGTCGGGCAGTCGGCTGCCACCGCGATCCTGAAGGATGGCGGCCAGCGCGGATATGGTGGGCGCGCTGAAAAAATCCCGGAGACGGATTTCTTTTTCCAGAACCTGCTGAAGTCTGAAAACCACCTGGGCGGCTTTGAGGCTGTGGCCCCCCAGCTCGAAGAAATTGTCGTGAATGCCGACACGCTCCCGGCCCAGAACCGCCTGCCAGACAGCCGCCATCCGGGCTTCCATGTCGTTTCGGGGCGGCTGAAACAGGTCTTCGGGTTCGATTTCTGCAAGGGTCATGGCCGACAGGGCAGGGGCATCCACTTTTCCGTTGCTGGTCATCGGAATCTGCGGCACCTGAAACAGCATCGGCAGCATGTATTCCGGCAGACGGGCCTGGAGATGATGTCGGATATCGGCAGCCTTCAGCGGATGATCGGCCACAATATAGGCCCGCAGGCTTTGGCTGCCGTCATGATCCGCATGGGCCAGAACCACGGCCTGCTGAATGTCCGGATGCGACAGCAGGTGATGAACGACTTCCCGGGTTTCGATCCGGTACCCCCGGATTTTTACCTGATCATCCGCGCGTCCCAGATATTCCAGTTCACCGTCCGAGCGCCATCTGCCAAGATCGCCAGACCGATAAATACGCTCTTGCGGCTGCCAGGGCAATGTCGTGAATTTTTCGGCGGTCAGCTCCGGCCGGTTCAAATATCCCCGCGCCAGACCATTGCCGGCCACGCATATTTCGCCCCAGACGCCCGGAGGAACCGGCTGAAGATGGCGATCGAGGATATGAACCCGCAGGTCCGGCAGAGGCCGGCCGATGGCATGGGAATCGGTCCGGATATCTGCATCGGTCAGGGCTTTATAGGTAACATGCACGGTTGTTTCGGTAATGCCGTACATATTGATAAGATTGACCCGTGGGTAAATATCCCGGAACGGTTTCAGAAGTGCAGGTGTCAGCGCTTCCCCGCCGAAAATCACATAGCGAAGCGCCAATGGATCGTTACCCTCCGCAACGTCCGCCACAATATGGGGAATCAGGGCATAAAAAGCTGTCGGTGTCTGATTGAGTACCGTCACCCGATGGGTTTTAAGGAATTCGAGAAATTGCCGGGGCTCCTGGGCGGTCAGCCGGGGAACCAGCGCCATACAGCCGCCGTAAAGCAGAGGGCCGAACATTTCCCAGACCGAAAAATCGAAACTGAATGCATGAAACAGGGTCCAGACATCCTGATCGGAAAAATCGAAATCGAATCGATCGTTAACAATCAGTCGAACGACATTGCGATGGGTGATCAAAACCCCTTTGGGTGTTCCGGTGGAACCGGACGTGTAAATCATGTAGGCCAGATGATCCGGGCCACTTGCCGGATGCAGCGGATCACCGGTTGCACCGGGTAATTCCGGAAACACGGTCAGCGAACACAGTATCTGGATGTCGGGATTCGTATCGGAGACGCCCGCATCCGTGAAGCCATCGAAGAGATGGTGCAGAGATTTCCGGGTCAGGACGACCCGCACATCGGCATCTGAAAGCATAAAGCCGATCCGCTCCTGTGGAAGGTCGGGATCGAGCGGCAGATAAGCGCCGCCGGCTTTCAGAATGCCAAAAACGGCAACGACAACATCTGAAGATTTTTCCATGCAGATACCGACCATCCGGTCCGGCCCGACGCCACATTCTACCAACAGATGGGCCAGTGCGTCGGCCCGTGAATCGAGCTGCCGATATGTCAGTCGATCCTTCTCCCCGATGACGGCGGGATTGTCAGGATAACGCCGGGCTTGATCGGCGAACAATTCGTGAAGCGTCTGGTTTTCTGGATAGGATACCGGGGGTACATTCCGTGAAGCCGCCAGGTGGTCATATTCAGCCGGGTTCAATATTTTCAGCCGGGAAACCGGCGCATCTGGTCTAAGCGTCATTTCGGAGAGAATCGTCTGAAAATGGCCGAGCATCCGCATAAGGGTGTCGGATTCGAAAATATCCCGGTTATAGACGAATGATCCGCAAATGTGCGGCTCTTGAATCTGCAAACCCAGCGTCAGATCGTATTTTCCCCAGCCGTGATGGGTCTGAATCATCCGCGCCGAAAAATCGGTAGCCGCAGGCAGATCCGGGATATCCTCGCGGCAGACAAAGAGGATATCGAACAGGGCCGTTCGGCTCATATCCTTTTCCGGATTCATAACCTGGACCAGGCGATCGAATGGAAACGTCCGGTTTTCCAGAGCCTGCACCCGATAGCGGTCCACCTGAGAAACGAGACCCGCGACCGTTGGATCATTCTCAAAATCGGCCTTCATGACAAGAAGATTGGCATAGGGCCCCACGGCCGAGGCCGGTCTGTCGCCCGATCGGCAGGGGGTTCCCGTAATCACGATAGACTGTCCGCTGTAACGAAACAAGAGGATGTCGAAAGCGGCCATCAAGACAGTGGTCAGAGATACATTCAGATTTCCGGCCAGGGTGTGCAGCGCAGACACCACATCTTCCGGAACCGAAAACATCTCAAATCCGGATCGATATGTCTGAATGGCGGGCCGGGGATGATCCGTCGGCAGATTCAACGGCTTGCAGTCCTTGCCAAGACAGATGGTCCAAAATTTTTCCTGAATGGCCAGCCTGGCCGGATCTTCTTTCGCAGCTTCCGGAAACTGCATGTCCGGCACACTGCATTCGGAAATCTCTCCTGAAAGACGGAACCGGTAATCGTTGAGCCATTCAACCGCCACCTGCTCCAACGACCAGGGGTCACAGATGATATGATGGGCGGTCAGCGCCAGAATATGATTTTCGGCGTCAACGGACCGGATGGCAGCCCGAAACAGGGGAGGGTGGTTTAATTCAAACGGCTGGGCTGAGTCGATGAGAACTTTTTCCATAGCCAGTGCCATCGATGTATCCATCCAGTTTTCCGGCAGGCGTTTTTCCGATTCTACGAGTGGCGTTTCCGTGGCCGACTCCAGCGTCCGCAGCACCATATCGAGCCGATCCATGACGATCTGTCCGGGGGCGTCACCGTTTCCGACAATCTGGATGTGCAACGCAGGGTGACGGTTGACCACAGCCTGAAGACTCTCGGATAAAATCTTCTGGTTCAGCGGGCCATTCCAGTGAAGAATCAGCGGCATGTTGTAATACACCGGGCTGTGCGGATACAGAACACCGGATTCAAAGCGATCCACAAACCAGAGCCGGGACTGGTGATCCGTCAGCGCCGCCGGAACCCGGAACGAACCGAATGCATCGAGTGCAATTTCCCGGCAGCGGATCTGCGGCTGGTCGGCAACCTGCATGAAAATATCGTGAACACTCTTCAGAATGGCGGATGCCGTGGATTCCCGGAACAGACCGGAATTGTATTCGAGATTGACCGAAATCGTTTCTTTTTCGATAATTTCCAGTGTCAGATCGAACATGGCGCAGTGCCGATCGAAGAGAAACGGGGTCATCGTCATGCCCGGCAGTTGCAGCGAGCGCTGCTGGGCGTTTTCATACACATACAGGGTGTCGAAGAGGACATTGCGCCGGATATCGCGGGGGGCCTGAACGGTTTCCACCAGAATTTCAAATGGCATGCCCTGATGCGAAAAATCTTTCAGGCAGTGCTGGGTGACATTTAAAACAAACCGGTCAAATGCCAGATCGCCCTCCGGGAAAAGCCGCATGACCAGTGTGTTGGCAAACATGCCGACAATGGATTCAAACGACGGGGTCAACCGGCCCGATGTGGTTGTGCCCACCAGAATGTCGGTCTGGCCGCTCAACCGATGCAGCAGTACGGTATAAACCGAGAGCATCAACATATAGGGAGTGGTGCTGAGGCGGGCGGCCAGGGCCTTGAATTGCCGGGTGTCCTGGTCCGTCCAACTGTGGCGGAGAACCCGGCCATGAAATTGCTGTTTGTCCGGACGTGGGAAATCGAGCGGCAGATTCAGTGGAACTGTCCGATCCAGCCGCTTCTGCCAGTAGGCTTTATCCGTCGTGCAGGCTTTGGAATTCAGATACGATTGTTCCCACTGAACATAGTCTCGGTATTGGCCGGAGACCGGCGGCAAATTCTCTCCCATATACAGGCGGATCAGTTCCTGAACCAGGAGGATACCGGAAATGCCGTCACCGATCATGTGATACATGTCAAAGATCATCAGATGCCGGTTCGGACTGATTTCGGCCAGACCGACGCGGGCCAGCGGCGGTGTGTGCAGATCAAACGGCCGAATCATGCTTCTGGCAAAATCTTCGGCGGCGTCCGCTTCAATCCGGGCATATTCAATCGACACTTCCGCAGAATCGAACACCCGCTGACATATCTGATCCTGCTGAATCTCAAAAGCGGTGCGAAGGCTTTCATGGCGGTGGAAGAGGGTACGGAAAGCGGCTGTCAGCCGGTACTTGTCCAACTGCCCATCCATCATGATGGAACCCGTCAGGTGATAGGGGACTTCGCCGGATTCCATCTGGCTGAGTACAAAAAGCCGTTTTTGGGCGGATGAAGCCGGTAATCGTGAATCGCACTGTATGGTGTCGGATGCTACAGGAGGGGAACTTTCGAAGGAAAAACCGCCGGCCCGTATTTCCCGAATACTTTCCTTGACTGCCGTGATGACCTGCGCCATGTCGGTATCGCTGTGAACCGTCGAGAAAAAACAGATTCGTCGCTCCCAGGTATAGATGCCGCGATAAAGCAGCAGCAGAAAGAACAAGTCCATCTCGATGGGCGCCAGGGCCAGATCGTATTGCCCGAACGATTCGAATCGGAACAAGGAGCCGAAATGGCGCAATTGCATGGGAACCCGTTCTTTTTCAAACCAGGTGTTCAGCTCGGCCGCAAAGGCTGCGACCCTCTGGTTGAGATTTTCCTGAAGGGCCGGACCTTCTTTTTTCAGATGTTCGAGAACGGCTTTGGCGGAAACCATGGCCAGGGGGTGTTTGCAGAACGTACCGGCAAACAGAAGTTTCGGCTGGGTGGGTGCTGTATCGTCTCCAAAAGACCAGAATCCGCCGTCCACGGCATCCAGAAAATTGGCTTTTCCGGCCACGACACCAATGGGCATGCCGCCCCCAAGAACCTTGCCATAGGTGACGAGATCGGCTTTCACATTGAAATAATGCTGAGCACCACCCGGATGAATCCGAAACCCGGTGATCACCTCGTCAAAAATCAATGCAGTTCCCTGTTCGGCGGTGATGCGGCGAAGCTCCTGCAAAAATGCGGTGGGATGAAATCCCGGGCGCCGGCTCTGGACTGGTTCAACCAGGACGGCGGCCAGGTTCGGGCCATTGTGTCGAATGATTTCAAGGGCCTGCTGGTCGCCATAATTGAGTACCAGAATATCGGCGACCATGCCCGGTGTCGTTCCGGCGGAACGCGGAATGGCGTTGGGACGTTGTCCATCCGTATCCGCCAGAATCCCATCAAATGTTCCGTGATACGAACCGGCAAACAGTGCGACCAAAGGCCTGCCGGTAACGGCCCGGGCCGTCCGGACTGCTGCCATGACAGCCTCGGTTCCCGTGTTGGTGAATGCCACGCGTTCCACCCCGGTCATCTCGCAGATCAACCGGGCCACAGTTCCGGTCAGATCGAACTGGGGGCCGAGATGAAACCCGAGGTCGAGCTGTCGGGTTACGGCTTCCACCACATAAGGCGGTCGATGGCCCAGAAAGCTTACCCCATACCCCATGGCCAGATCGATATACGCATTGCCGTCGATATCCCAGAAACAGGCGCCGTCGGATCGGGAGCAGGCCAGCGGATAAATGCATTCTTTCAATTCGGAACGAAACCCCAGGGCCTGCAACCAGTCGCAGAGTTGTGCGCGATGAGACTGGGTGAGTTGCTTTGAACCGGTTGTCCGGTGATTCCACCGGGTTGTGAAATCGCGGATGAATTCTTTCTGCGCGGATGTCAAGGTCGATGCGGAACTGGCAACCGGGGTGATGGCAAATGATTTTTCCGATTGATTCGAACCGCTCGGTTTTTGAAAGATATCAGGTTTTGCGGCAGTCGATTCAACGTTTTGCCGGACGGATTCCGATGGGCTGACTGTCTCCCATTCGTTTAAGAGCGCCAGTTGGTGGGTCATCAAGTTGGACATGGCCTCGAGCTGACGATGAAAAATGTCTTGAAGCCAGGCCGGCCCACCGGTTCCCGGCGGGGCATCCCGAACGATCCGTACTGGAGAAGATGCCGGAAGGGACGGCGCGGATGCCGGTTCCGGTGCAGGTGACGGAATGGATGGGGGACTGCGTCGATCCGACTCCTGCATAAGAATGGCGGCGATTTTGGAAAGGGTATCCGCTTCTGCATAAAACCGGCTCAATTCGATATCCACACCGAAATCCTGGTGCATCATCTGGCGCAGCCGGGCCAGCATGAAGGAATCCATCCCCAGGTGGAACAGATTGGTGTTGCAGTCTGCGGCGGTCAGCGGCAGGCTGGAAATGCGATGGACCATTTCCATCAACTGGATGGAGACGGTCTCGGGTGTCAAAGCTGGAACTACGGTTTGTAAATTCGGCTGCATAGATGTTTTTGCTTAATCCATAAAAATTGATATCACCGCAAAGACGCAAAGATCGCAAAGAAAACCGATAAAAAAAACAGGGTGTTGTTTTGCGTCCTTTTTGTCTTTCATGACTATTCGAGAAAATGCAGGACACTGGCCGCCCAGCTAAAGCCAAGCGCGCTGCTGGCCAGAACCACCCGGTTGCCGGGTTCAATCCGGCCGGCTTCCAGGGCTTTTGCCAGACAGTACAGGACATCCACCGATCCCAGGTGACCATTTTCGGTTAATGACCACCACGTCTGATCTCTGGTCAGTCCCATATTTTCAAGAATCGCCAGAATGAGTTTTTCAAAATTCTGATTCAGAATGGCAAACTGGATATCGGCCATTTTACAGCCGCTTTTCTCCACCGCCCGCTGAATGACCTGCGCATAATTGGAAAGATAAACGGTTTCCAGAAGAGAGGCGTAATCATCATGGTTTTCCGCACGTAAAAAAGCCAGCGGCCCGGCGGGTCCGACCGGATATCGGGTTCCGCCCTGTTTGACGATGATGTGCTCTGCAAATCGTCCATCCGTCATGCCTTCATATGCCAGCAGACGGTTGGATGTCACATATTTACTGACGACGGCAGCGGCGGCACCATCTGCCAGGATAAAAAGGGGCAAGTTCTGCGGATCAGTGTAATCGAGAATGGTGGACCATTTTTCGGCACAGACCACCAGACCTGTTTGCAGGGTTGGATCATTCAGAAGCAGGCTTTTACATGTCTGTAACGCCAGATTCGAACCATTGCAACTGTTTCGAATTTCGAATGCCTGAGACTTTGTGACTCCCAAAGCGGCCTGAATGGTGGCAGCCGGAAATCCCAGGCCAAAATCCTGGGGTGATCCGCCGCAATAAATGACGATATCCACCTCCGATGCATCCATCCGGGCGGCTTCCAGCGATCGCTGGGCCGCCCGAATGGCCATCTGGGTGGGATGATCATCGGCATCCGCCACGGATTTTCGATGCATGCCGATTTTTTCCGTCAGCACGGTTACGGGAATACCGGACATTTCCGCCATGCGTTCGCTGGTCAGTCTGGTGGCGGGAATGTCGTATCCAATTCCTGCAATGCCCACGAAGTTACTATTCTCATTCATCTTAGAACTGGCCATATCCTGGGGTCAGCGTAAGCGTCTGCGGTGAGGCAACCCGACTCTGGGATGTGCCAGCCTGTTCTTGTTGCAGAGAAGCAGTGGTATCGGCCGTAATCGGCGGCAGAGACAGAATGGGCAGACTGCGTGAAAAAATTTCATGCGCCACACTGTTGAATGTCAAGTCTCCGGCTACCTGAGACGGCGGCTCGCCATTGATCAATACCGCAATGGCGTTGCCATCGCGATACTCGATGATCGCCTGATATCCCAGAATATCGCCGATATGGCCAATATACCCCTGCTCATTGGACAAACCCAGTCCATAACCGGTCAGCGGGGGGCTGTCCGGGG
>CAYQKZ010000006.1:0-34913 GCA_964418135.1 uncultured Desulfobacterales bacterium | reverse complement strand
GGGGGACAAAAAAACATGACGAAAAACGAAAGTCCACTTCCGGAAAAACGGAAAAAAGCAGCAAAAAAAAAAAAAAAGAAATCACAAAAACCCGTGACAGTCCCATCATCTGTTGACGAACTGCATTTCGTACAGTTTGTGGTATTCTCCTTGACGGGCCATCAGCTCGTCGTGAGAACCCTGTTCGACGATTTCACCGTTCACGATCACGATGATCCGGCCGGCATATCCGATGGTGGAGAGCCGGTGAGCGATCACAAACGTGGTGCGACCTTTCATGAGATTTTCCAGGGCCTGCTGCACCAGCATTTCAGCTTCGGAATCGAGGGAGGACGTGGCTTCATCCAGAATCAGGATGGGTGCGTTTTTCAACAGGGCTCTGGCAATGCACAGCCGCTGCTTTTCTCCGCCCGATAACCGGCTGCCCAGCTCGCCGATGGATGTATCGAACTGCCGAGGCAGGCGTTCGATGAAATCATAGGCAAAGGCCGCTCTGGCCGCTTCGACGATGTCTTCAAATGAAGCCGATGGCCGGCCGTAGGCGATGTTGTTGCGGATGGTGTCGTTGAAGAGAATGGGTTCCTGCGTGACGATGGCGATCTGCTGCCGCAGGGATTTGAGGGAGGCGTGGCGGATGTCGATGTCGTCCACCCGGATCACCCCTTCAGTGATATCGTAAAATCGGGGGATTAAATTGACCAGCGTGGTTTTTCCGCCGCCGCTCATCCCGACGAGGGCCAGAATTTCTCCGGCATCGACCTTCAGGTCGATGTGTTTCAAGACGTCGGTTTCATCATAGCGAAAACACACACGTTCAAACGATACGCCATGGGGCTGGAATGGAATCTCGACCGGTTGGTCGATTTGCCGAATCTCCGATTCTTTTTCGATGATGTCGAATGCCCTGTCCACGGCAGCCAGACCTTCCTGAACGGAATTGTTCAGATTGCTCAGTTTTTTGACCGGATCATAAAGCATCAGCACGGCAGCCAGAAAAGAGAAAAACGTACCGGCCGTAGATACACCGCTGATCACCCGGTATCCGCCATACCAGATGATAAAGGCAATTCCCACCCCGGCCAGAAATTCCATGATCGGAGAAGACAGTGACCGGGCAATGACGGATTTCATTTCCAGATGGAACAGGCTGAGGGTCTTTTCATGAAACCGCTGTTTTTCATAAGATTCCATGCCGAATGCTTTTACGATCTTGTTTCCCGAAAATGTTTCGTGAAGAAAAGCGTTCATATCTGCCATGGATTCCTGGCATCCGGTGCTGACCCGTCGGACCCGCTTGCCGAATTGGACGATGGGCATGAATGCAACCGGCAGAATGATGATGGCGTAAAGGGCCAGTTTCCAGTCCCGATAGAATATTACGAAGATGAGACCGATAATGGTAAAACCATCTCGCAATACGCTGGTAACGGCGCTGGACACCATGGCTCGGATGATGTTGACGTCGTTGGTGATCCGGGACATCAACACACCCGTTTTCTCTTCATGAAAAAAAGACAGGGGCAGTTCCTGAATATGGTCGTATAACATGTTTCGAAGTCTGCGAATGATGCCCTGGCCGACATAATTCATCAAATATTCCTGGCCGTACATGCCAAAGCCTCGAAGCAGATAAATGAAGATGACCGCGGCCGGAATCAGGGTAAGCATCCGCATATTCCGATTGAAAAAAATGTCATCCAACGCCGGCTTGACCAGAAACGCGGTGGCGGAGGTAGCCGCCGACATGAGCAGCATGCACAACATGGCCAGAAAAAGTCGCAGCCGATTGTCCTTGATCAAATCGAGAATGCGTTTATGTCGGTCTTTGAGTAAGACTATCATGATGGTGTGTCCTGTTTAAAGACTGGGCGAAGGAACGTGGATTGAGCGTATCGGACTTACCGGCCTGATATTTTTGTTTTGTCGGCGCTCAGCATGTTTAAAACGATCTCTGCAACGCGTGCAGAGGCGCCGGGGCCGCCGAGTCTGTACCGGACATTGCCGAAGGCATGACGCATGGCCTCTCGTGCAGCGGTGTTTTGTAACAGATACTGCACAGCGTCTGCAATCGTTTCAGGGGTGGCCTGGTCCTGAATGAGTTCGGGAGCGATTTCCCTTTCGGCGATCAGGTTGACCAGGCCGATATTCGGGACCTTGATCAGAATTTTTCCCAACGCATAGCTTACTGCAGAAATTTTATAGATGATGACGATGGGGGTTCCGGCAATAGCTGCTTCGAGGGTGACGGTTCCGGATGCCGCAACAACCAGATGGGTTCTGGGAAAAACGGACCGGGCGCCATGCGTGTCGATTTCAAGATCGATTCTGCTTTGAAAAGGATCGGCAATGGCTTTTACGGCCTCGATGGGAGCGCCGGGGGCAATCGAGAGAATGAACCGGATATCCATTTGTCGGGATAATAAGTCGGCTGCCTGGAGCAGGATCGGCAGGTGACGGTAAATCTCACTTTCCCTGGATCCGGGAAGCAACCCGATTACCGGTTAAACATCCTTGCTCGGAGGTGGCGGAGAAGGCAACGGTCCCTGAAATTCATCGAGCAGCGGATGACCGACAAATGTCACCGGTATGTGGTGTCGGCGATAGAAAGATGCTTCAAACGGCAGGATGACCGCCATATGATCCACCAGCCTGCCGATTTTACGTACCCTGCCAGACCGCCATGCCCAGATCTGAGGGCTGATGTAGTAAAGGATCGGTATTCCCAGTTTTTTGGCATATTCGGCCATTTTCATATTGAAGTCCGGAAAATCGATCAGAATCAGCAAGTCCGGCCGAGTGTTTTTTAGAAACGTTCTGGCGGTGGCCATGCCACGGAGAATTCCGGGAAGCCGGGAAAATACTTCGGTAAAACCGACGACCGATAATGTGGCCGCATCCACCACGATATCGACACCGATTTTTTGCATCGCCATGCCGCCGATACCACTGTAAACAATGGTATCGCTGCGTTGCTTCAATGCCTTGACAAGATTGGCTCCGTGAAGGTCTCCGGATGCCTCGCCGGCAATCAGAAAAATATGGTGTGAACTGTCTGCTGGATTCATAAACCGTTACGGTGGAGATATATAGCGCGAGCTGGTGGCTTGAATCTGATCCATGATGTGCAAAGCGATTTTCAACGCATCGCGGGCCATCTGTCCGGTGACTTCGGGCTGTTGTCGAAGGGTGACGGATTTGACGAAAGCGGTGAGTTCATCTTCAAGGGCATCGCCTTTTAAAAATGACAGCTTCTGTATCTCGGCACCCGGTACGATGCTGCCGGAAGACGTGCCGTTCTTTCGAATCAGTGTGATATCCTGGTTGGCAAAATCCACCGACACATAGGCATCTTTTTGAAAAAGACGGATCTTTCGCTCGTTTTTTGTGGAAATCCGGCTGGCGGTGACATTGGCCACACATCCGGTATCGAAAGACAGTCTGGCATTGGCGATATCGACATGATTGGATATTACCGGAATTCCGGAAGCATGAATGTTCTTGATGTCGGATTTGACGAAATTCAGGATGATATCGATGTCATGAATCATCAAATCCAGCACCACACTGACATCGGTGCATCGGTCTTTGAAAATGCTGAGCCGGTGGGATTCGATGAACATGGGTTTTTTGATGACACCCTGCAATGCAGTCACTGCCGGATTGAATCGTTCCAGATGTCCGACCTGAACGATCAGCCCACGGGATTCAGCCAGTTGAATCAGTTCATCGGCTTCGTCAAGGGAAGTGGTGATCGGTTTTTCGATCAGCACATCGATATCGTTTTCCAGAAAATCACGGCTGACGGCAAAATGATCCGGGGTCGGCACGGCAATGCTGACGGCATCCACTTTCCCGATAAGATTCCGGTGATTGTAAAATGCCTGGGTATTGAATTTCGAAGCAATCCCATCCGCCAGACTATGGCATGTATCCACGACACCGACCAATTCCACATGAGGCATGCCGGCGTATTTTTCGGCATGGAATTTGCCCAGGTAACCGACGCCGACCACTCCCAATCGCAGTTTCTTCATATCGTTTTCCGGTGTTAATCCTTACTCTTGCCGCAGCGAGTGACGCCCCGCTGAGAAGATTGAATGAAATCGATGAACTGTACGACTTCGGGGAGTTGTTCCACTTCGGCTCGGGATCTTTCGATGGCCTCATTCAGGGTGAGTCCGATCCGAAAGATGATGCGATAGACTTTTTTCAGGGCGGACAGGGTTTCGGAAGTAAATCCATGACGCTTCAAACCGACCGTATTCAAGCTGTGCAGGGTGGCCCGGGGGCCGGCAGCGATCACAAAAGGCGGTACATCCTTACTCAGTCCGGAGGCCCCGCCGATAAAGGCATAATCGCCGACACGGACAAATTGGTGAATGGCCACGATGCCGCCGATGGTAGCGTATTTGCCGATGGTGATATGACCGGCCAACGTAGCGGCATTTGCCAGGATAACACCCCGGCCGGTTTTACAGTCATGGGCGATATGGCTGTATGCCATGAGTAGATTGTCTTCCCCCACTTCAGTGATGCCGCCTCCGGAAACCGTGCCGCGGTTGATCGTGACGAATTCCCGGATGGTGGTCCCCTTGCCGATGGTCAGAAGGGTTTTTTCTCCTTCAAACTTCAGGGACTGGGGAACGGCACCGATGGAAGCGAACTGATAAATGCGGCAGTTTTCGCCGACATCGGTAAATGGGTCGATCACCACATGCGGGCCGATTTCAGTCCTGTCACCGATACGGACATTTTCCGCAATGATTGTATAGGCACCGATCGACACATGGTCTCCAAGTACGGCGGTAGGGCTGACGATTGCGGTTGGATGAATCATGCAATGCCTCCAAAAGTGGCCAGCAGTTCGGCTTCAGCCACCAGTTTATCACCGACCGTTGCCGTTGCGGACAATTTGACGGCTTTCAGTCGTTTTTTAATGATATTGACTTTTAGAATCAATTGATCTCCGGGGGTGACCGGCGCGCGGAACCGGACGTTATCGAATCCCATAAAATAAATGGCGTCCGGCATCAGTTCCTTCGGTTGCTCAGACAAGACCAGAACTCCGCCCGCCTGTCCCATGGCTTCAACGATCAAAACACCGGGCATGACCGGCGTGGTGGGAAAATGTCCGATAAAGTACGGCTCGTTGATGGTGACATTTTTCAATGCAATCACTTTTTCTCCGGGAACCAACTCAATGATCCGATCGATCATGAGCATCGGATACCGGTGAGGAAGCAGATTTAAAATTTCAGAGATATCCATGGGTTGCACGATTTCATGTCTCCGCATTCTGTTGGTTGTTTTCAAGTTCGTTCAATCGTTTTTCCAAATCTGCCAGCTTTTTTTTCATATCGGGAATTCGGGGGATTGTCCGTTGAACTCTGAGCCATTGTTTATGCGGCATTTCCGGTGATCCGGAAACAATGGCGCCGCTTTGAATAGAACCGGCGATTCCGGACTGAGGTCCGATGGTGACCCGATCGCCGATTGTCAGATGACCCGACACCCCGACCTGGCCTGCCAGAATGCATTGTCCGCCGATCTGGGTACTTCCGGAAATACCGACCTGAGCCACCAGAACGGTGTTTTCACCCACGACGACATTGTGAGCGATATGCACCAGATTGTCTGTTTTGACACCCCGCTTGATCCACGTCTTTCCGTATGTCGCACGATCGATCGTGTTACAGGCACCGATTTCGACATCGTCGTCGATCTGAACGATACCGAGATGGGGAATTTTGTGATAGATGCCGTCATCCGGCGTATACCCGAATCCATCGCCGCCGATAACGGTTCCTGCATGGATGGATACCCGATTGCCGATCCGGGTGCCGTTCAGCAAGGTGACATGAGGAAAAATCTCCACATCGCTGCCGATGACCACATGCTCACCGATGACCACATGAGGATGAAGAATGACCCGATCCCCAAGGATAACATTATGTTGAATCACGACAAATGGGGCGATTGCGACATCTTTTCCCATTTGAACCTGCTGTTCCACATGGGCGGAAGGACTGATGCCCGACCATGTGGGAGATGATGGAAAAAAGATTCGAATAAGTTCGGTAAAGGCGAGCTGAGGATTCTTGACCCGTATGACCCGGCTATCCTCACCCTCGTAATCAAGGGGAACCAGAACAGCTCCGGCACGGGTTTCGTGGATCCGCTTGAGAAACCTGGAACTTCCGGCATAGGTAATATCTGTTTCTGCGGCGGTTTCAAAAGGTGCAAGCCCCCGAATGGTTTTTTGGTAATTGCCTTGAATCCGGCCTTGAACCCGGGAAGCAATCTGATCAATCGTCATTTCCATATCGACCAACCTTTATTTTTTCTTTTTTTCCGATGCAGCGGGCGATTCGTCATGTTTCGGAGCTTCGGCATTGTAAGCCTGAATCACGGTATCGGTGATGTCGATGGACATGGGTGCATAGACAACACCGCCAGTCCGTTTTTCTACAATCATGGTATATCCTTCTTTTTTGCCGATATCCTGAACCAGCTCCACCACTTCTTTTTGAATCCGGCTGATGATGCGATTCTCGAGCGCTTTGAAGTCTTCCATGTATTTTTGCTGAAGGGCCTTGAAATCACCTATCTTGATTCTCATGTCCCGTTGTTTCTCTTCGCGAACTTCTTTGCTCATGACCGGGGATTCCCGTTCCATTTTTTTTTCGATTTCTTCTATTTCAGAACCTCTATCCTTGAGATCTGTTTCCATCTGTTTGCCCTGTTTATTGATTTCTGCCTGGGCGGTCTTGCCGGCGTTGGAAACTTCAAGGATTTTTTGAAAATCCACGACCCCGATTTTGATGGCATCGGCTGCTGAGGATGCCCCAGTCAGAAAGAAAAATGAGATTGCTCCAATTGCCAGAATACGGTTCATCATGTTCATCTGTCAGTCCTTTTCAAATTGAGTGCGTCTATAACTATAATAAATCAACCACAAAAGACACGAAAAAAAATATAGTTTTCACGATAAAAAATTTGGATGTGTTTCAGAACGACTGCCCCATCGTAAATTCCCAACGGCCGCTCTGGCTTTCACCTGGTTTGGGGTCGAGAATGAAACCGTTTTCCAGTCGAATCGGCCCCATCGGTGAATACCAGCGGACGCCGAATCCGGCCGTCTGGCGCATATTTCCCAGATCGAGGCTCTGATTGTCGTCATAGAGATTCCCGACATCGGTAAATACAACACCCATCAGACCGACATCCTTGAGCAGCGGGAAAATATATTCGACATTGAATTGAATGAACTTGTTCCCTCCGTATGCATAGCCGTTTTGATCTTTTGGACTGAGCGCATCCCAGGAAAAACCTCTGATCGAGTTGATGCCCCCCAGATAAAAGCGGTCGTACGGGGGTAGGATGGCGCCCGCATGCTGCTCGACATAGCCGGCCCGGCTATGCAGATAGCCGACCGTACTCCAGAAGAGCGGAAAATATCTGCCGGCCTCTCCGATGTATTTGGTGAAACCGACATCTCCGCCGACGCCGGCGTATTCCACGGAGACGTTCCCGATGGAGCCTTCAGTCGGGTTGAAGGTTTTGTCTCTGGAGTCATAGCGAATCGACGGGGTAACGCTGCTTGTGGTATGTTTACCGGCCATCTCCCTGAAGTAATCCGATGCGGTGGCGGACAGATCGGTCAGGTCGCTGATATCATACAAGTAAGACAGATAAACACGGGTGTAATCGTATACCGGATAGCCGAATCGGACGGCACCACCGACGCTGGATACGTTATAGGTGTCATAGTCTCGATTCTGGTTATACAGATCGACGCCGGCCGAGAGGGGAATGTCGAACAGCCATGGCTCGGTAAAGGACAGATCGTAGCGGGTGGTTCGGCCACCGACCTCGGCTTTCAGTCTCAGCAGTTGTCCTCTGCCAAAGAGATTGCGCTGCGTGATGGAACCGACAACAAACATATTCTCGACACTGCTGTAACCACCACCGAAGCTGAATGTACCGGTCGGTTTTTCTTTGACGTCGATATCCAGTATCATTTTATCGGGTTCGCTTCCCTTGGTGGTATTCACCTTGACGTCTTCGAAATAATCGAGCCGGTTCAGGTTGCGGATACCCTGTTTCAATTTCTTGCCGCTGAACAATTCCTGTTCATAGATTTCAAGTTCACGGCGGATGACTTTATCTCGGGTTTTGGTATTGCCGGAGATTCGGATTCCTTCAAAATAGACCAGGCTGCCCTTGGAAATCGTATAGGTGATATTGACGATCAAATTTTCGGTATTCTGATCGATATTCGGCACGATATCCGCATAGGCGTATCCTTCATCCGAATACAGATCGCCGATGACGATGATATCATCGCGCAGGACCTGCCGACTGAAATATGTTTCCTTGGAGATTTTTATCAGCTTCGACAGCTCGGGTTCAGGCTTCAGCAGATCTCCTGTAAACTGGACGGTGCCGACTTTGAATCGCTGGCCTTCATCGATCTTGATCGTGATATAAATCCAGTTGTCTTTGAATTCAATGACCGGTTCACCGACTTTGGCCTGAATATATCCACTGTTGTGATAAAAAGAAGTCAGCAATTCGACATCCTGATTCAAATCTTCCGATTTGAGATCTCCGGAGGAAGTCAGCCAGGACCAGAAGCCCTTTTCGGATGTTTTCATGATTTTCTTCAATTTTTTATCCGGATAGGCCTGATTTCCGACAAAGTGAATCTCCTTGATCAGGATTTTTTTCCCTTCATCGATGATAAATTCGATATCCGCCTGATTGTTTTCTTGTTCCTTGATATTGTATGTCACTTTGACATTATGATAGTTTTTTTCCTTGTACAGATCCTCGATTCGCTTGATATTGCTCTGAACCTTGAAAATATTGACGATCGATCCGGTTTTGATATCCAGACTTTTCATAATTTTTTCTTCGTCGATGACGAGACTGCTCGGTTTGAGGTCTTCTTTTTTCTCTTCCTTGTATTTTTTAGCTCCGACATCCTGCTGAGCTTCCTTCCCTCCCCTGATATAGATATGCCGAATCGTAGGCTTTTCTTTAACGACAAAAATGATGATCTTCCCGGCGGGGCTGTTTTCGGATTCTACCCGAACATCGTCAAAATAGCCCATGCCGTAAATGGTTTTCATATCTTCGGATAGATTGCGGGTCAGGAGCGTATCTCCGGGATGGGTCTTTGTAACGCGTTTGATGGCATCCTGTTCGATGCGTCTATTGCCTGAAACCCGGACTTCGGCGATTTTTTCCCGTTTGAAGAGCTTTGAACTGATGGCATCTGAAAGCGATTTTACGGCAGCAGGCAGATTTTCTACACCTTCTCCTTCAGAAAAAAAAGAAATCGGCGGGGCGTCAGAGGAAGTATCCACCATTCTGCCATCCAGACTGAAATTCTGTCCTAACCAGGTCAGGCTGCCCCAGATCACCACATCGGCATTTTTCTGGGAGCCAAGCATGCGGACCGTTTCGATTGTAAGTTCCTGGCCCGAAGCGGATGCAGGTACCGTGTCCGGGTTGACGAGGGTGGCACCGTCTCTTTCCAGATGGCGCTGGATGAGCTGCGGGACCTGATCTTTCAAATATTCCAGATTCGGCTGAGCATGAATATCAAACGGCAAAACCATTACCTGGATACGTTCGGCACACGAACCGTGAACAGGAAAACCGCATAATATTCCGATAATGATAAGACATAACCGTTTTAACATGTAGACACCTCAGTTTGCTTCGACCAATTTTCCGTCCAAGATGGTGATCCGTCTTGCCATATAGGATGCCAGCTTCATATTGTGTGTAACGACCACCATGGTCATATTCATTTCCAGATTCAATTCCATCAACAGTTCATGAACCTGCTCGCTGTTCTTTTGATCGAGGTTGCCGGTGGGTTCGTCTGCCAGGAGCAGGGCGGGCTTCAGCACCAATGCTCTGGCAAGGGCTACCCGCTGCTGTTCCCCGCCCGAAAGTCGGGTGACCTGCTGTTGCAATCTGTTTTTCAGGCCCACCCGCACCAGTATCTTTTCCGCAAGATGGTGCGCGGTGGATTTGGAGAGCCCTTTGATCAATCCCGGCATCATGGCATTTTCCAGTGCAGTGAACTCCGGCAGCAGATGATGAAACTGAAACACAAAACCAATGGAAGCGTTTCTGAAGCTTGCCAGTTGGAATGCATTCAGCTTGAAGATATTTCTTCCCTGAAACCATAACTCTCCGGAATCGGGAGGATCGAGCGTTCCCAGTATCTGAAGCAGGGTGGATTTGCCGATGCCGGATGCGCCGACAACGGCAACGGTTTCGCCGGCCATTAAAGACAGATCGACCGCTTTCAATATGTCGATGCGTGATCCACTGCTGATAAAACTTTTCTGCAGGCATCTGGCCTGAACGAGAGTGTTGATATCCGGTTCCTCGTGATTCGTGCTTCCATTTTTCCAACTGTTTTCCATAAATCGACCTGAACTCCGAGAATGCCGGATTCGATGGCGCTGTCCGGCCAAAAATCATCATCCGTATCGGATCGCTTCAACCGGATTGAGCCTGGAAGCCTGCCTGGCCGGATACAGCGTGGCGATAAAACAGATGATCAGGGAAGCGGCTGCAATCGAAACCACATCGAATGTCTTCAAAAGAACCGGAAGTTTGGTAATATAGTAAACATCGCCGGGAAGTTCAATGAATTTATAATGCTCAAGAAGTTTACACAGGACAAAACCGAGGCAGACCCCCAGAGAAGTTCCAATGACGCCGATGGTCATCCCTTTGAAGACAAAGATACGCCGAATGCTTCGATCGGTGGCGCCCATGGCTTTCAGAATAGCGATGTCCTTGGTTTTTTCCATGACCATCATGATCAGGCTGCCGGCAATGTTGAAGGCGGCCACCAGAATAATCAATGCCAGAATGATGAACATGACGGTTTTTTCGAGTTTGAGTGCGGAAAACAGATTCCGGTTCATCTGCATCCAGTCCCGGCACCAATAGGGAAATCCGAGATGGCCGGAGATGGTTTCGGATATCTCACGGGCTTTGTAAATGTCGTTTACCCGAACCTCGATACCGGTAATGGCATCCTCCATATGGAGAAATTTCTGAGCATCGTTCAGGTGAATGTAGGCGATGGACCCGTCGTATTCATACATGCCGGATTCAAACTCTCCTACAACCTGAAATCGTTTCATCACGGGAATCAATCCAGCCGGAGAAATCATGCCGCGCGGAGACAGGATGTGAAGGGTGTCTCCCCGGGCAACCCCCAGATTTTTCATCAGTTCTTTGCCCAGAACGACGGTCGGGACATCCGAAGGGGATGGATTGGCTGTACTCCGGTCAGACAATGCTTTCAATCCGTCCGGACCGATTGCCGTGATGACCTTGCCTGCGGATTCCGGCACGATGCCTCGGATGACGGCACCGGACATTCCGGAGGCGGACCGGATCATGATCTGAGACAGAATGAAAGGGGTGGATGCCGCAATACCGTCTACCCCGCCGATCCAGTCGTTGATCTTGGCATAATCCGTGAATCGGCCCCCATGCCGCATCAAGACGATATGGGATTCCACACTTAGAATCCGGGATTTCAGATCCGACTCGAATCCGGCCATGACGGCAATGACGATGATCAGCGCCATCACGCCGACCGTAACACCGGCGATGGACAGGAGGGTGATCAAGGAGATGAACGCCTGTTTCTGTTTGGCCCGTAGATAGCGGGCCCCGATAAAATATTCAAACTGCATGAGCGTATTTCACAATGCGGGGTTAATCGGATTCGGAAGATGTTTTTGTCTGGGGCTTCATGTGCGGAAAAAGAATGACCTCCCGGATGGAAACCGAGTCTGTCAGCAGCATGGCCAGTCGGTCTATACCGATGCCTTCGCCGGCGGTGGGTGGCAGACCGTATTCCAGTGCTTCGATGTAATCGGTGTCCATGCAGTGGGCTTCCTGGTCTCCGGCGTCTCTGTCTGCGACCTGCTGCTGGAATCGGTCTTTCTGATCCTGGGGGTCATTCAACTCGGAAAATCCGTTGGCAATTTCATAACCGGCAATAAACAGTTCGAATCGGTCCGTGATCTGAGGATCGCTGTCGCTCTTTCGGGAAAGCGGAGACACTTCGACCGGATATCCCGTTATAAAAGTGGGCTGAATCAGATGGGGTTCTACCAGGGTGTCAAAAAGTTTGGTGACGATTTTTCCCACGCGGTTTTTATGCGCCATCGAAATTCCCCGGGAAGCGGCAAAATCGAGCAAGCCTTGTCTGTCATCGAGCAGGGCAGGGTCGATGCCGGCGATTTCGGAAAGGGCGGCTGTCAGGGTCATGCGCCGCCATTTCCCGGACATGTCGATGGTATTTCCCTGATAAACGATTTGTGTCGATCCGGTAACCGCTTTCGTGATTTCGCAAAACATGCATTCGGTCAGGTCCATGAGATCTTCATACGTGGCATAGGCCTGATAGAACTCCAGCATGGTGAATTCCGGGTTGTGACGGGTGGAGACCCCTTCGTTTCGAAAATTCCGGTTGATCTCGAAAACCCGTTCATACCCGCCGACAACCAGGCGCTTGAGATAAAGCTCCGGTGCGATCCGTAAAAACAGATCGATATTGAGTGCATTGTGATGGGTGACGAAAGGGGTGGCTTCCGCGCCGCCGGCAAGGGTCTGCATCATGGGGGTTTCGACTTCCAGAAAATCGCGCGCCAGCAGAAAAGATCGAACCGCCTGAATCATCCGGCTGCGTTTGATAAAGATATCGCGGACATCGGCATTCATGATCAAATCGATATACCGCTGTCGATAGCGTTTTTCGGGGTCTTTGAGTCCATGAAATTTTTCGGGCAGCGGCCGCGTCGACTTGCAGAGCAGCCGGATATCGGAGACCAGAAGCGTCCACTCTTGCGTCTTAGTCTGAAACATGGCACCCGTGAGACCGACAAAATCGCCCACATCCAGTTGCTTGAACAGGTCATAGGCGTCCGCACCCACGCCGTCTTTTTTGATATAGGCCTGAAGCTGCCCGGTCCGATCCCGGAACCGGATGAACGTGGATTTGCCGAATCGGTTGATGGCCATCATCCGGCCGGCGGTAACGAAAACCGGTGCTTCCGGAGTGATGGATTCAGGCTGCTTTTCGATTTCAGTCAGAATATCCCGAATTGTATGCAGCACTTTGAAGTCGTTTGGAAAAAGCTGAATATTCCGGGCGTTGAGCTCGGTCATTTTTTCTCTTCGTTTTTCGATGAGATCACTTGATTTTTCAATGTCCATGAATGATTGTCTCTTTATCTGAACGGGGTTGAAATTCTGGGAAATACCGCAATGCCTGGTTCCCAAGCTGGAGATTGGGAACCAGCGGTGCAAATAAATTAATTTTCAGCAAAAATTGCGCGAACAGATTTTCCCATAATTGATATGAGTTTAAACTGAAATTGCTAACCTATTTCCCTGTGTTTGTCAATTTATAAGAAAATTCATCCGACAGTATCTGTCTGCGAGATATCATGTCTGCCACTTTTTTATCTTTTGAAAAAAAAATGAATCTGATATTCTTTTAAAAACGTGAACGGTTACATGAATTGCATGAATCAACGGAAAGAGGTGACGGATTATGAAAATTGCAGTGCTGGGTGCAGGTCATGGTGGACAGGCAATGGCGGCGGATCTGACGCTCATGGAACACGAAGTGCGTTTTGCGGCGGTTCCGGAGCATGCAGGAAATCTTGTGGTCATCAAGGCTTTCGGCGGTATATATCTGGAAGGATCTACATCAACAGGGAAAGAACCGGGATTTGCCAAAATTCATATGATCACCGATAACGTCGCCGACGCTGTCAAAGGTGCCGAAATCGTCATGGTGGTCGCTCCTGCATTTGCTCATGAATCGTATATGCGAGAACTTGTCAAATATGGTGAACCAGGACAGCTTGTCGTATTCAACCCCGGCAAGTTTGCCGCCCTGGTGTTTGCCAAGATGCTTATGGATGCCGGGCGCTATGGAGAACTGCTTATTGGTGAAACCGATAACCTCATCTATGCCACCCGAATGAAAGGTGCGGGGCATTCATGGATTATGGGCGTCAAGAGTGAGCTGTATTATTCCGCTTTTCCATCGATTGACACCGCCAGAACGCTTTATGTTCTGCTCGACATTTTCCCCCAGTTTTTTCCGGCAAGAAATGTATTTCAGACCAGTGTCGATGATATCGGTATGTCTCTGCATACTGTCACCACCCTGATGAATGCCAGTCGGATCGAGCAGATGGGACCTTATAAAAATTCCCATTACGACATCACACCTTCTCTGGGCCGGGTGATTCTGGCTGTGGACAACGAGCGGCTTGAAGTCTCCAAAGCCCTTCGTTACGAAACATTTGACTTCCTTGAACTTTATGAAATGAATTACGGGGTTACAGGCAAAAGTGTGCATGATGTGATCAAGAACGTGTCTGCATACAATGTTATGTCATCGCCCGACAGTCTCCATCACCGTTACATCACGGAGGAAGTGCCTTACGGTTTAGTTCCGATCGAAGCGATTGCCCGCATTGCTGGCATCGAAACCCCGGGGACGGCCTCCATCATTCAGCTTGCGAACATGGCCAACGACGTGGATTATCGCAGGACCGGGCGGAGTCTTGAAAGCATGGGGCTTGCCGGTCTCGATATCGAAGGACTCATCCGCTATGTTTCCTATGGACCGGAAAGGTCCTGATGGTATGGTGATGAATGACATAACTGTCACCGACAAGGCGAAACAACGCTGGATCGTTGCATGTGCCGCTTTTGCAACGTTCATGGGAACACTGGATGAATTCATCGTTGGCATATCCCTGCCGAAAATCACGGAATATTTCCATGTCGGCACGAGCCAGTCTGTCTGGATTGTCATCATCTACTTTCTGATCGTCACCAGCACGCTTATCCTGTTTGGAAAACTGGCAGACAGGATGGGCTTGAAAAAACTCTTTATCATCGGTTATTGGATATTCATTGCAGGCTCTCTTTTTTGCGGCATTTCATGGAACATCGAGGTGCTGATTGCCGCCCGCTTCATCCAGGGGATCGGCGGGGCCATTCTGCGTGTTGTCGCGTATGCCATCGTGCCGAAGTTTCTGCCGTCTGAAATCAGAGGATGGGGGTTCGGTATTCTTTCCACGGCCTCGGCGTCGGGAATCATGATCGGTGCGCCTGCCGGTGGTTTTATCATCAGCTATTTTTCATGGCACTGGATATTTCTGGTCAATATCCCCATCGGGATTGCCGCTGTCTTCGTGGTCTGTCGGGTACTCCCTGTAGAATCAACCGGCGGCCTCAAGAAAAAATTCGATATTCCGGGCGCTGTTCTAAGCCTTGCGGGTATTTCTCTGTTTACCTATGCCTTGAATATGGGGCATGAACTGGGCTGGACATCTGCCGTTATCCTTGTTGCCGGCGGCCTGTCGGTGGTTCTGATGATCGCCTTTGTCGTATGGGAAGGGCGGGTTTCCGATCCGTTGATGGATATGTCGTTGTTTCGGAATCGAAAATTTGTGTACGGAAACATTTCCATGTTCATGACGTGCATGTACATGAGCGGAGACAGCTTCTTACTGCCGTTTTATCTCCAACTGTCCAAAGGTCTGACTCCCTATCTGGCCGGTCTTGTACTGCTGGGTTATTCCATTGTTTATGTGCCGACAAGTCAGATTGCAGGCAGACTTTCCGATAAAATTTCCCCGCCTGTCCTGTGTGGTTTTGCCATGCTCTCTGGCACAGGCGCCTGTCTCTTGTTTATTATGACGCTGGATCAATCGTCGATTTTTCCGTTGTTCATCTATATCGCCTGGGCCGCCGTATCCTGTGCCATGTTCATCTCGCCCTGCAACAACAATGTGATGGCCAATGCGCCGCAAGACAAACAAGGCAGTGCATCGGGGATACTGAGTACGGCCAATCAGTTGAGCGGGGTGGTTGGTGTATGTTTGTTTGAAGCCATTTTTTCCGCATTCTCGGAAAGCACCGGGAAAACGACTCTGGAACATGTACAGACTTCTCCACAGCAGATGCTCGTTGGTTTTCGAAATGCCTATATTCTTGCATTGTCGATCTGTTTCTTATCGATGTTTTTTTCTTTCATTGCCAGGGATCGAAAATCAACGAAGCCTGAATCGATATCACAGCAGGATGCGTCTTTAGGCCATTTACATTGATAGATATACCATCCAGAAGTATGAATCACAACTGGAGCTATCCTCATTCAGACTTCATACTTCGTAAAGACTCAACCGGCCATGACCCGACTGGGCATACACGCCTTGCAGGTGCCGGAACGAAACCGTGCTGCATCCGATAAACTCAGCACGCCGGTAATCTGTTCAGGGCTGCTGTCGTAAACGAAAAGCCGCTGAATGTCTCGGACCAGCATCTGACGCAGTGCATCGATCAGTATATCTGAAGAACTGCAGGCATGGACCGGAGTACTCATGATCGATCCGGCGGCTGTTTCCGTCGGGATGCCGTGGTTGTAAGCGATGATCAAATCGGTTCGGGAAATGACGCCGACCGGCCGCTCTCCGATTTCCGTGATCAACACCGCACCCGGGCCTTTGGCGGAAAGCGCCTCGATAATAGTGGCCAACATATCGTCCTGCTGAAATGATATGACCGATTTCCGCATGGCGTCTTTCACCCTGGCCTGATTGCCATCCGCCGTCATCCCCTTTTTCCGGACCCCTTTGCTGCACACCCGGCAGAATCGATAGATCTGCCCCACGATATCCGGGTAGGCCAGGGTGCCGATGGTGGTGTTTTCATCCGATCCGCGGACATACAGCCGATGGATACCATTCTGCTGCATGATATCCAGGGCGGATTCGAGCGCATCATCCGGATAGCAGAAGAGGGGAGGGCCGGTCATGATATCGCCCAAAGCCGTTTCAACCGGCAGTCCGGCATAATAGGCGCCGATGATGTCCGTCTTGGAAACCACACCCTCGGGTCTGCCGTTGTCGTCGGTGACAAGAACAGCACTGATTTTGAAGCGGATCATATGGTTGATCGCTTTGGCCAGTGTCTGGCCGACCGGCAGCCGGGCGACCTGCCGCCGCATGGTTTCGTTGACCCGCATCCCACTCAGTACGCTTCGTTCTTTTATCGTCGGCATGGCCTGTTTCCTTTGACCGGCAAGATCAATTAAACCACGAAAGTATCGAAAGTCACGAAAATATCACGGAATCAGGGCGCAAACTTGTTCAACAGGTGATAAAAAACCGCCGACCGATAGATAATGCCGACCACATCTTGATTTTCGATGACCGGTATGCGGCGGATGTGCTTTTTGATCATCATATCGACAATCACCAGAATGTGGGTATCGGGGGAAACCGTGATCACGTCGGTGGACATAATGTCCTGAACCTGGATTTTTTTTACCCGATCGAGGCGTTCCTCAAATAACATATCCGGGTCCAGATCATCCATCTCTCCCCATATCTGCGTGTGTTTGGGCTGGATGAAGAGTAGAATGTCATACATCGACAGCATCCCGATCAGATGGCCGAGGGGGTCGGTGACCATGAGCCCGAAAATGCTTTTGTTCTCTTCCCGGCCGGCCTTCTGAAAAGTCGCTACGGCATCGGCAATGCAGGTTTCGGGGGGAATGTGGTGAAATCGGGTGTCCATGATATCGCGTGCAAGCATGGGAATTCTCCTCTGTAAACAAGGGGTGATGCCGGAAAAACCGTTGATTTCGATTCCGGATATTAACCGTTATGGATCAAATAATAAAGTACAAACCTGCCTTCTTGTTGTCGTTATTCTGTTGACAGTTATTTCAGGAATTTATACAGGGAGTTCAAATTTCTTCAGAATTATGGGGTGTCATCGTGTCTGCTTCCACTATAACGACTAAAATACTGCATCAGGTGAAAACTCCGGAGGAATACCGTGTATATCGCGCGGGTCTCGAGTGGGATTTGTCCGATCCCATTGTTATCGAAAAACGTGAAGACATCAAATCCGAGTGTCGATGGCGTGATCGGCTGGAACCCTATAACCATCAGGTAAACAATTTGATGACTTTCTGTCGGCGACTGCCGGTTACATTGCTGGCTGATGATGTCGGGCTTGGAAAAACCATCAGTGCCGGATTGATCATCAGTGAATTGATCGCCCGGAAGCGCATCGCCAATATCCTCATCGTGTGCCCGAAAATGCTTTGTCCTCAGTGGCAGGAAGAATTGGACAATAAGTTCGATATTCGGTCGATCATTGCGATTGGAAAAGACTTGAAAGATGCGTGCCATGATCGGCAGGGCGCCGTCATTACGACCTATCATTCTGCACGACTGCATCTTGAATCCGTTCCTCAGGATCGCTTTCAGATGCTGGTGCTGGATGAAGCGCATAAGCTGCGCAATCTCCATGGTGTAAAAAAACCGCCTCAGATTGCCACATTCTTCCGGAAAGCTTTTGAAGACCGCCGGTTTCATTTTGTTCTCATGCTGACAGCCACCCCCATCCAAAACCGGTTGTGGGACATCTATTCCATCGTCGATCTGTTGACCGTTGCCCGCGGACATCAAAATCCATTTGGCAGTGTAAAGTCGTTTGCTCAGCAATTTATTGCCGACAACAAAAGTCAGGCGCGCCAGTTGAAACCGGAATCCAAAGATCAGTTTCGATCGATTGTTTACAGCTATATGTCGCGGATCCGTCGGGATGATGCTGAATTGTATTTTCCGGAAAGAATCGTCCAGATGCACCGCGTTGACCCGATCGGGGAAAAAGAATTGATTGCGGCCATTGCTGCACCGATCCAGGAATTGAATCCACTGTCTCATCATTCAATCCTGCAGGCATTGACCAGCAGTCCGGAAGCATTGATAGCACAGTTGCACAACATGGCAAAAAAAGGAACCGTTTCCCAGAATCTCGTCGAAACCGTACGCGCCATTGTCGCAAAAAAACCGGTTCGTGCCAAACTTCAAGGACTCATCCGTCTCATTGACAAACTGAAGCTGGAAAACCCGGAAAACTGGCGGATTGTGGTATTTACCCTGAGACTGGAGACCCAGTTCGCCATTCAATTGCATCTGGAAACGCTGGGCTTTAAGGTCGGAATCATCAACGGCGCTTCCGGTCTGATGAATCAGAAGACGCTTACAGGTTTTAAAGCGAATCCCCCTGATTTCCATGTCATTGTTTCGACCGAGGCCGGATCGGAGGGCCTCAACCTTCAGGTTGCCAATATTCTGGTCAATTATGATCTGCCTTGGAATCCAATGATCGTCGAGCAGCGTATCGGACGTATTCAACGACTGGCGTCGGAACATGCAACTGTTGGCATTTTTAACATCATTCTTCGCGGAACATTCGAGGAATTCATTGTCGGACGACTGATGGAAAAATTACAGATGGCTTCCCATGCCATTGGCGATATCGATGCGCTGCTGAGTGCATCCGGAATCGGCGAGGAAGATGAGAGTGGCGCTGTTGCTTTTGATGAAAAAATCAGGCAGTTGGTGATCGCATCACTGGCAGGAAAAGATGTGGCGGCGGCAACACGACAGGCAGAAAACAGCATTCTCGAAGCTAAAAAGACTTTGGATCTCGAGGAAGAGAATATCGATGTGATGCTGGGGAAAATGGCGGATGCTGCCAGTTATGTCGGTCCACGTGCACCCACGCTGCCCGCTGTTGTCCGATCTATGGAATATCGCGATTTCACCCTGGCGGCATTCAAGTGTCTGGGTGCTGCCATCACACCCGAGGCATCCGATCGGTGTTTATTGGAAGACGAAAGCGGACGGGAATCTATCTATTTCGATGAAACTAACGGAAAAATGGATAACGGCACACTTTACGCCCCCGGCTCGGCAGCTTTTTTAAAACTGGTTGACCGAATCATCGCAACCGGCATTTTTTCGGTTCAGGATTTGGATCGCAACCCTGAAGGCGAAACAGAAAAATGCGTCCGCAAATGGGTTCACGGGTTCAGTGAAACAATCTCATCCATAGAGATGGAAGCGGTTCATTGCTGTTTCAAAGGAACGGCTCTTGTCCGGGTCCGTGTTACGGTTGCACACGACAGTTACGAACGACTCCTTGAGGTTTCTTGTTTCCCGCAAGATCACAACGTTCAGGTGGACCGAGCTGGATTGTCACCTTTGACGTCATCCATCCAGGATCCGCTGTTGCTGGGAATCAATATGAATATTCTGGCCGCTGCAGCCGAATCGGATGGGCCGATTTCGGAATTCTGCCGGTTCTATCTGGAAAGGCGGGCTCTGGAGATGGAGGCTGCCGGCAGTGATGAGCGAAAGAAAAAGAAATTGGAAGACGACTTTACCCCTCACCTTGAAATGACGCTGGTGGCGGTGGAGGGTAATTTTCACCGGATGTTGAAAATGCAGGTTAAATATCAGATCGATGCTGAATCCGAATATCATAATTTATTGAGCGTCATCCCCCACCGGGGGAAATTATGTAATGCCCCGGAATTGGCTCTTTGCGTTCGATCGGGCAAAAAAGTTCCGGTAACGTGCCTGAAGCAATGTCAGATCACGGGGGCGGTGGTACTCAGACATTTCCTGACGCAGTCCGAGATAAGTGATCGATTTGCTTTTTCGGAATATATCGTTCGGTGCAGTTATAGCGGTAAGTGCGTTCTAAACGATGAGGCGGAGCTTTCCGACATCAGCGGACGTCTTGTTGCAAAGCTTTTTCTGAAGACTTCTGCTGTCAGTGGCAAGCGTGCTGAACCCCATTTCTTTGGACAGTGTGAATTTACGAAAGCGGATGTTCTGGATACAGAACTGGCAGTCAGTGAAATTTCAGGACAGCGCTATCGTATCGATGAGCAGCAACGATCTGCATATTCTCGAAAAACGGGGCATCGGCAAGAATTTGTTGAATGTTACGAGACACGGCAACCCATTGCCGGGATGGAAGCCGAGACATGTGAAGAAACCGGCCGATATGTCATGCCGGGAATTTTACAATCCTGTTCGGTAACTTCCAAGCGGGTTCTGCCGACTGAGTTGGATCAATGTGCGCAGACCGGCGTCAAGGCTCTGAAGCGGCTGTTTGTAACCAGCAGTCTGTCGGGCGTCAAAATTCTTGAAACAGCGGCAGTCCGGTCTTCACGTGGAAATTTTTGCATTGCGGCAGAGACCCAGATGTGTCTCTGGAGTGGTCGGAAATACCATCCAGAGGATATTCTATCCTGTAAATTGACGGGGCTGCCCATTCATTTCGAATTTATCACGACTTACAGCGACGGTTGTCTCCAACCACTTTTCGATCTACTCAACGCCAGCATCAAGTCTGCGGATGAATTCGATATCTGGAATGAGGTGATGATCAAGGCTGCCGCGGTGATTCGAAAAGGCAGCTCCTACATCGAATCCGCCGTTCTTTCCAGTGACAGACGACATCTTGCGGTCTGTGTGGAGGTGCGAACACTGTTGGGTTTTCGAGTACGCTATATCGGTTTGGTCTATGATGTCACGGAAAAGGCCATTGTGGGCAAGGTGGTTCAAGGACGCCGATCAAAAAAAGGGTGGGAGGAAATATTCGTTTAGAAAACAGCCACATCCTGATAAATGTGTGAATTAAAGAGGGTCTATGGATTGGGAAAGAATATCGAGAATCCGCTCTCTGGAATATAAGGCGCCGGTGCCGATTCCGGGGCATTCTTTCAGGGCTTTTTTCCATTGCTGAGATGAGCGCATCTGATTGAACCAGAAAGGGTACGTCCGACACTGAAGTGGCCGGACGGGGTAAATCAGGCAGCCTTGATCATAGAACCGACATCTGCCGTCCGTTTCCTCGGCAATGCTGAACCCTTCTGCAATGGGTCGCAGATGAATTTGGGTCAGTTCGGAAGCGGATATTTCGAGAAAATCAGCCAGCAGAAGAATTTCCGGGTCGCTGATCCGGATGATGCCGGGATCTCCGGTACAACAGACGCCGCAGCGACGACATTCAAAACGAATTCCGTCATCGAAAAAATACCGGGGACGATATTCATCGTTTGGGTTGCATTTCATATGGGTTTCAATCTATAGACATTCAGATGTAAAAAGATTTTCCCTCACGGTGGAAATGTCAGCGAGTCATGACAGGCAGTGATGTATGCGGTGCCGTCATGAATTTGCCACAGAACATTGAAGTGATATACCTTCATGCCGAAATGGCTTTTTTGATTGGTGGATGCATAATATGCCGGCCGGGGGTCCATTTTCAGCAATTGTTCGATGAGCTTCATCAGCCCTGGGAAACCGGTCTTTTCTTTTTCAAGGCAGAAGTTTTTTGCTTCCAGGCTGAATTCGACCCGAACGAGCGTCTCCGGAGGGGTTGCAGCAAATCCGCCGCAGGCATCGGAAATTGCATCGGCATAGGGAAGATAGGGCTTGATATCCAGAACCGGGGTGCCGTCCATCAGATCGATGCCGGAAAGGTACAGACGGGTTTCTTTGTTTTCCCGGATGATTTTATCGAGCCGGACTGCCGACATGCCGATGGGGTTGGGCCGGAATCCGGAACGGGTTGCAAACACACCGGCTCGGCGGTTGCCGCCCAGCCGCGGGGGGCGTACCGTGGCTTTCCACGTATCCCGTATCCCGGAGTGGAAGACAAAAATGATCCAGATATGGGAAAAATCTTCAAGCCCTTTGAACGCTTCCATCTGATCGAATGGCCGAAACACTTTCAATATGGCGCGGGCTTCTGTTGCCAGTCCGGACTGTCGGGGAATGCCGAATTTTTCCGTGAAGCAGGAGTTGATGATGCCGATGGGCTTGAACGAGAATTCCATCACTGCATTATAGTGAACGTATTCGATAAATGTCAAAATCCCTTTTTCACTGCCTGAATCACGATGGCTGAAATCCGATAAAGGAGTTCAATGGTGACAGCAATATCTTCGTACTTTCAAAATTTTCCTGTATCGACTTTAACCCGCGTGGCGTCGGGTCTGGAAGATGCAGACCTGGCGATTGTAAACGCCCGAATCATCAATGTCTATTCCGGAGAGATTCTAGATAACTGTTCGGTTGGAATCAAGGGCGAATGGATTGCCTGGGTGGGGGAGGCGCCAAAGTCTGTAGATGCCGCCCATACCCGGATCATCGATGCCAGCGGCAAAACCGTGATTCCGGGATTGATCGACGGCCATACCCATATGGCCTGGCTGTCGAATCCATCCGATTTCATAGAAACTGTCATGAAAGGTGGCACGACCACGTTGATTACCGAGACCATGGAAACCTATCCAATCGGGGGGGCCGACGCGGTCAAGGATTTTATGGCGGCACTCCGCGATCAGCCCATCAAGATATTTACGACGGCGCCGGCCATGGTTTCCATCAGCGGAAAAACCAAAGGGGTTCCGGTGGATGTACTCTCTGATCTGCTCGATCAGGAAGGCATGCTTGGGCTCGGAGAGTCGTACTGGCAGGCCGTCATGCAGGATTCCGATATTTATCTGCCGATGTTTGCCCGGACACTGGCTTCCGGCAAGCTGCTCGAAGGCCATTCTGCAGGGGCTGGCGGTAAAAAACTCATGGCATATGCAGCGGCCGGCATATCTTCCTGCCATGAACCCATTACGGCGGAAGAAGTGCTTTCCCGGCTGCGGTTGGGGATTTATGTGATGATCCGTGAAGGCAGCATTCGCAGAGATCTGGCGGCCATCTCGAAAATCAAGGATTTTGGCATTCATTCCCGCCGGCTGATTCTGGCAACCGACGGCGTGTCTCCAGAGGATCTCGTTCAGAAAGGATACATGGAATACGTCGTGCAGAAAGCCGTTGACTGTGGATTTGATCCGGTTACGGCCGTTCAGATGGCCACTTTGAATGTGGCGGAACATTTTGGCCTGGATGCACGGGTCGGCGGCATTGCACCGGCCAAGCAGGCCGATATGCTGATCATTCCGAATCCGGGCAAGATCGTTCCCGAAGTTGTCATCAGCCGGGGGAGGGTGGTGGCGGAAAACGGGCAGGCGATGGTGCGTTCCCGAAAACATGTGTTTTCCAACCGGAGCCTGGCCAGTGTACACATTCCCGAACCCTTGAAACCGGCTGATTTTTTCATCCGCTTTCCGGGAGATACGCCGCAGGTTCAGGTAAGAGTCATCGACTTGATCACGGATCTTGTCACGCAGGAACTGCATATGGAACTGCCGATTGTCGGCGGAGAAATTGCGGTCGATATCGGAAAAGACATGGTCAAGGTGGCGGCCATCGACCGGACCCATGAACCTGGAAAACGGTTTGTCGGGCTTCTTCGGGGAACCGGTATGACGTCCGGGGCATTTGCGTCGAGTGCTGCCTGGGATGCTTCGGATATTATCGTGGTGGGGGCCTCGGATGCGGATATGGCGCTGGCTGTCAACCGCATCCGGGAAATGCAGGGCGGTGCTGTGGTCTGCGACCAAAACCGTGTCGTGGCGGAATTGGCCTTACCCATCATGGGGCTGATGGCCGATATTCCGCTGGCGGAGATGGCCCGGCAGCTTGCGGCGATTCGTCTGGCCATCGGCCGCCTGGGGGTGCGTTTCTCCGATCCGCTGCTGACCCTTGTCACCCTGACCGGTGCGGCCATTCCTTATCTGAGAATCTGCGAGGAAGGTCTGGTCAATTTAAAGAACGGCAAAACAACAGGGCTCCGGGTATAAGTCATGCAACAATCCGATACAATCCACAGCCGGCCTGTTCCGGTGTTTCCGAATCGCACCATCACCCTGTTTGTACAGTGTCTGGCCGACAGCCTCTATCCCGATGTCAAACAGTCGGTGAAGAAAATATTCGACCGATTGGGTCTATCTGTCCACTGCCCGAAAGATCAGACCTGTTGTGGCCAGTCCGCCTTCAATGCCGGCTATCGGAAAGAAGCTGCAAACGTGGCAGCCCGGTTTATCGATATTTTTGGCAATGCCGAAATCATTGTCTGTCCCTCCGGATCATGTGTAAATATGATACGACATCATTATCCGCTTCTGTTCCAGAACAATCCGAAATATTATGCCAAAGCCGTTGATCTCGGACAACGTGTCTTCGAGCTGACGGAATTTCTTGTGGATGTACTCCATGTGACGGATATCGGTGCTTCGTTTTTGGGCCGGGTGACGTATCATGACTCATGTCACCTGCTGCGGGGTCTGGGTGTCCGGTCTCAGCCGCGTCGGTTGATTGAGAACGTGAAGGGTGCCGTTCTGGTCGAAATGAAGGATTCCGACCGGTGCTGTGGTTTCGGAGGCAGTTTTTTTCTGAAATATCCGGATATTTCGGGGGCCATGGTGGCCGACAAGGTGCGTAACATTGTCGATTCCGGTGCGGATGTGGTGGTGGGATGCGATATGGGATGCCTGATGCGGATTCAAAAACAACTGAACGGCATCGGATCCGATATCAAGGTGTTGCACATTTCTCAACTCCTTATGTTGACTGGGTGAATCGTTTGAAAAATCCCTATCGATCATATCGATATCCGTTCCCCTTCTATTTCAGTTCCTTGATGCGGCGGATGTCTTCGGATTTACCGAGGATGATCAACAGGTCGCTGTCTTTGATCACAAAATCCGCCGGTGGGGCCAGGATGAAATTTTCGGGGATGAATTCTTTGATGGCGATGATGTTGATGTGATATCGGGCGCGAAGATCGAGATTTCGCAGGGTCTTTCCGATGAATGCTCTGGGCGGCTCCACCTGAAGCAGATTGTAATCTTCAGCCAGCGGGATGAAATCCAGGATATTGGGGGTGGATAATCCCTTGGCGATACGGATGGCCATGGCCATTTCCGGACGGATGACTTCGGTGGCGCCGACCTTTTTGAGAATTTTTTCGTGATCGTCGTCCATGGCTTTTGCCAGGATTTTTTTGACGCCGATTTCGTGAAGGTGAAGGCATATCAGGATACTGTTGCTGATTTTTTCACCGACACTGATGATGACGCTGTTCATTTCTTCCAACCCCAGCGCTTGGAGACTCTCCTTGTCGGTGGCGTCCATGACGATGGCTTCTGTACAGAATGGATCGATTTCACGGATGATCTTTCGATCCTGGTCGATAGCCACCACCTCATGCCCTTCTTCGAAAAGTGTTTTGGCCACATGAAAGCCGAATTTTCCCAGCCCTATCACGGTAAATCGTTTGGTTGCCATTGGTTATCCTAACATCATGCTTTCTTCCGAATATTCAAATCCTGCATGTTTCTCGTCAGCGGCAATGAAATAAAAAATACTGAGAACACCGACCCGGCCGATCAGCATCATGATGACAAGCAAAAATTTGCCCCAGTCGTTGATCTGTGTGGTAGCCCCCATGGAAAGCCCTACGGTTCCGAAAGCGGATAAGACTTCAAAGAGATAGATTCGGAATCTATCGGCGGTGACTATACCTGCAACAGGTGAAGCTGGTTGGGTGACCAGCATCAGTAAAAAAATCAGTGTGATGAAAAAAACCGAAATGCCGACGATGGACAGGCTTTTCATGATATTGGCATCACTGATGCGCTTTTTGAATATACTGGGGTAGAGTATCCCTCTCAGCTTGGCAATCGCAGTTACAATCAAAACCGAAATGGTGGTGGTCTTGACACCTCCGGCGCACGAACCCGGCGATGCGCCGATAAACATCAGTATCATCAATAAAAAAGCGCCGGTATCGCTGAGTGTGGACAAATCCAGTGTGTTGAATCCGGCGGTTCGGGCGGTAACGGACTGAAAGAATGCCCCAAGAAGTGTTTCGAGCGGGTCCAGTCCCTTCAATGAATTGTTCTTCTCAAATATCAGATACAATACCATGCCGGCCAGAATGAGAACGCCTGTGGCGGCGCCGGTAACTTTTGTTTGAAGGGAAATTTTAACACGGTTCAGTCGTCTTTTGGAAAAATAACCGTAAAGGTCGAAGATAACTGGAAATCCGATACCGCCCAGAACGATCAAGCTGCAGATTGTCAGATTGACGGTAAGAGACCCTTTATAATCGATAAGATTGGCGGCAAAGAGGGAGAAACCGGCATTACAAAACGCTGAAACCGAATGAAATACTCCGAGATAAATGGCTTGGGTAATCGGAAATTCCCGGCTCCAGTAAATTGCCAGCAAGATGGCGCCGACCAGTTCGGTCAGGCCCGAAAAGACAAAGATGGATTTCAGGAGTACATGTATGTCTTTTCGAGGGGTATGGGTAAAGGTATCCTGCATGATCCGGCGCTGCTGAAAGGAAACGTTCATGCCGAGGAACTTGAAAAAAACCACGGAGAGGGTCATCAATCCCAATCCGCCGATCTGTATCAGCAGCAGGATGACGGCTTGTCCGAATGCCGTAAAATATGTGCCGGTATCGTGAATTGTCAGGCCGGTGACGCATACGGCGGACGTGACGGTAAAAAGGGCATCCATAAAGGAAATATAACCGGATGTCGTTGAAACAGGCAGTGCGATAAGAGCTGTCCCCATGCCGATACAATCGATGAAGCTGAGAATAAAAATTGTTGCCGGGTGTAGTTTTCTGATCATACCTGATTTTTTTAAGGCAAATTGCCGTTGAAAAACTCAACCACGGAATATACGAAAAAAATCCTTTGGAAAAAGGATAGGCCGAAAGGTATTGTTTATTTATTATATACCGCAAAGGCGCAAAGGACGCAAAGAAAATACAGGTATTCTTTTGATTCTCTTTGCGATAGTTACGCTTTTATGGTGAATGTTCACGCGGTCCATATCCATTTTGGGTTGAATGACGATCAAAACCGTACTGATTGCCTGATTCCAGGGACTACAGTCCCAATAACCGCCGAGCGGCTTTCTCCAGAATGGTTACGGCAAAGATCAGGGACTGAAACCGCGGGTCCTGGGTCTGTCCGTGATAGAATCGGTAATATATCTGCTGGGCGATGACTGCCAGCCGAAACAGACCGAATCCGTAATAGAATTCATAATGGTCTATGGATAATCCGGAAAGCTTGCTGTAATACGCCGCCACTTCTTTTCGGCTGAGGGCGCCGTCCAGATGGGTGGGCAGGGTTTTCATGGCCTGCATTTCCGGGGGATCGCCTTTTTCCACCCAGTAACCCAGAGAGCTTCCCAAATCCATGAGTGGATCGCCGATGGTGGCCATTTCCCAGTCCAGAACACCGATGATATTCATGGGATCGGAGCTGTCCAGAACGATGTTGTCGAATTTGAAGTCATTATGAAGGATGCATGGAGACCGGGAGTCCTCGGGTTGATGTTCGTTCAGCCAGATCATGACGGATTCGAAATCCGGAGCGTCCGGGGTCCGGGCGGACTGGTAACGGCTGCTCCATCCTTCCACCTGACGCCGGACATAGCCTTCGGGTTTGCCGAAACCCTCCAGCCCGATTTTTCGGTAGTCGAGGGCATGCAGCGCAACATGGGTTTCAATCACGCTCTCAAACAGGCGTTTTATCTGGGATGGTGTCAGCACCAGGCCTTCCGGCAGATTCCGGCGTAATATAACGCCATGGATTCGTTCCATAACATAGAAAGGGCATCCCATGATTTCCATGTCTTCGGAATATGCCAGCGGCTCGGGGCAATAGGGGTAAACTGGTTTGAGCGCCTTTAAAATTCGGTATTCCCGCCCCATGTCATGGGCGGACTTGGCCTTGACGCCGAAGGGGGGTCTGCGCAGAACCATTTCTTTGTTATTGAACGATATCAGATAGGTCAAGTTCGAATGACCGCCGGGAAATTGGCGGACAGACATCTTTCCTTCAAGATACGGCATCGTATCGTGGAGAAAGGTTTCGACCCGTGTGATATTCAGCTCCTCACCGCTGCGAACATCCGATGCCTGATCCTTCAATTCCATAGCTTCTCCTTGTAAGTCATGACATGCACCCGATCAAACGATTTTTTTACCGGCGTATCGTTTCAGAATCTGACGGGCCACGGAAAGCTTGTGTACCTCATCCGCACCGTCATATATCCGACTGGCCCGCTCGTGGCGGAACAGAAAGGCGATGATCGTATCATCCGTCATGCCGAGGCCGCCATGAACCTGAAGCGCCCGGTCGATCACCTTCATCATGGTGTTGGCCACGACGTATTTGATCATGGATATCTCGGTACGGGCTTCTTTGGCGCCTACTTTGTCGATTCGGTCCGCAGCATACAGAACCATGAGACGGGCAGCCTGAATGTCGGCGGCACATTCGGCAATCCATGACTGAATGATTTCCCTAGATGCCAGGGTCTTGCCGGGCGATATGGGGCGGGTGAGGGCACGGGTACACATCAAATCAAAACACCGGTTGCAGATGCCGATCCACCGCATGCAGTGATGGATTCTGCCAGGTCCCAGACGTTCCTGGGCAATGGAAAAGGCGCTGCCTTCCGGACCCAGCAGATTGGATTGAGGCACACGGCAGTTCTGGTACAGGATTTCACCATGCCCGAAATAATCTTCACCGGCTTCTCCCATGACCGGAATGTTTCGCACCTGGTTGAATCCCGGTGTGTCGGTTGGAACGATGATCATGCTGGCTCGCTGATAGGGCGGTGCTTGCGGGCTGGTGACGGCCATGACAATGGCAAAAGCGGCGCCATCGGAAGACGATGTGTACCATTTCTGACCGTTGATGACATAGTCGTTGCCATCCTGTACTGCCGTGGTATCCATCATCACCGGATTGGATCCCGGCATTTCCACTTCGGTCATGGAAAAACAACTGCGTATTTTTCCGGATACCAGGAGCGGCAGCCATTTTTCTTTCTGTTCCGGCGAGCCGAACATATGCAGAATTTCGATATTGCCGGCATCCGGGGCCTGGCAGCCGAACACGTAATGGCCCAGGATCGAGCGGCCCAAACATTCGGAGACCAGTGCGTGTTCCTTCAGATTCAATCCCATGCCCCCGTATTCGGTGGGGTGATTGGGCGCCCACAATTCCATCTGTTTGACCAGTTGACGTTTTTTTTCGAGTTCCGGCAGCACGGCCTTGAACCCTCGGGACAGCACCGCTGGTTCCAGCGGAATGACTTCTTTTTGAATAAACTCGTCGATCATTTGTGTAATGGTCTGCATTTTTTCCGAAACGCTGAAGTCCATGACATCTCCTGTTTGCATAAGGTTCAAATTAAACTGCCGATTGCTGAGAATCACCCAATCAATAAATAACGTTCAAGATACTGTAAGATTATTTAATGTGAGTTGCCTAATATGCCGATTCTAATAATTCGGTACCGCCGCCGGTTTGCTGGATTTCAAGGATGCGATCTAACCTGGAGAAAAAGACATCGTGTACATCCGGATCGAAATGT
Organism: uncultured Desulfobacterales bacterium; assembly: GCA_964418135.1. GTDB lineage: Bacteria > Desulfobacterota > Desulfobacteria > Desulfobacterales > Desulfatirhabdiaceae > RAAP-1. Next base: position 4,638 of record CAYQKZ010000006.1, on the reverse strand, counting down.
ACACAGCGTCCCTCTTTCAGGATGTCCAGGACTTGGTCGATTGTGAATGCTTTCTTATAAGGACGGGCGCTCATCAGTGCGTCAAAAACATCCGCAATGGCCACTATTCGGCCTTCCAGCGGAATTTCACTGCCCTTCAAACCTTGTGGGTAGCCTGATCCATCCCATTTTTCATGATGAGACAATGCAATGACTTCCGCTAGTTGTATGATTTTGGAACTCGATCCTTCCAGAATTCTGGCACCGATAATGGTGTGGTTTTTCATGATATCCATTTCTTCGGTATCCAGCCTGCCGGGTTTGAGCAAAATGCGATCTGGAATGCCGATTTTACCCACATCGTGCATGGGGGAAGCATATAGAATCATGTCACAGTACTGTTTGTCGAAACCCATGCCTTCTGATAGAACTGCCGATGAATGACTCATACGAAGAATATGATCACCCGTATGTTCATCTTTGTATTCAGCCGCCCGGGCCAGTCGAAAAATGGTTTCCAGAGAGCTTTCCTTAAGTTGCTTGAAGGCCTCTTGCAATTGCCGGGTTTTTTGATCCACATCCGCCTCGAGCTGCTGCTGATAAGTTTTGATATGATCATAATAAGCCTTGAGCTTCACTGAAGATCGGATTCGGGCTTTCAGTAACACACGGTCCACCGGTTTCATCAGAAAATCATCGGCACCCAGTTCGAGGGCGCGTGAACGGGCTTCGTTTTCCTCCGATCCGGTAACCATGACCACTTGAATCCCCTGGGTCGATGTATTTTGTTTCACTTCCGCCAACACTTCGAATCCATTTTTTTTCGGCATCTGGATGTCGAGCAGAATGACATCCGGCATGTACTCCGCCACTAAAGAGAGCGCTTTTTCCCCATCATTGGCAGAGATGATCTGATATCCAATGCCGCTCAGGGTGATTTCAATCAATTTTTGCTGCCAGACGTCATCATCTGTAATGAGAATAGTCGGTGATTTTTCCATTGATTTTTCCATTGAAAGTTCATCACATCGAAAAAACATCTGCACGTTAGAACGTTTGAAAATCATTTATCGTGGGCTTTGATGAAAACTGAACCCGAGACAGGTAGTCCCGAAGATCGGAAAGTTCCGATTCAATGTCGTCATGTTGCCGGCTGCCGGCTGAACGTTCGATTTGAGTACCCAATTCGGTAATTTTCTGAAATCCGTATCCGCCTCCGAGACCTTTGAGGGAATGCCCGATTTTTTTGATTTCCACGTAATTATCGGCATGCAGCAACTCGAACAGGTGAGAAACTTGATCCCGGATGCTCTGAAGAAAATCCGGAATCAGTGATTCCAGGTCAGGATCGACAAAGACAATGAACTGATCTTCTGGTACTATATCTTCATGATATTCAGCTTCCATCGAAATGTCTCTTATATCTGGAATGGGCGGAACTTGCTGTGTTTCAGCTGATTCCAGAATTCGGATCATCGTAGTGATCAATTTCTGCCTGCTGATGGGCTTGCTGAGATGCATATCACAGCCAACGGCCAGGCATTTGTCAACATCTTCTTTGAAGGCATTGCCTGTGACAGCAATAATGGGAATTCTTGGTCGTTTTTGCTGAGCTTCATAAGTGCGGATGGTTTTGGTAGCTGTGTAACCATCCATAACGGGCATTTGCATGTCCATTAGAATCAAATCAAAGTATTCCTTCTGATAATTGGTCACTGCTTCCAGACCGTTTTGAGCGAAGGTCAACTGCCAGCAGGAGGCATTGAGAAAAGCCTGAATCAATATTTGGTTGTATTCAATATCTTCGGCTATCAGAATGCGACGGAGAGGCAGGGATTCCAGTTCATCTGGAGCCAGTGGGATCGGGTGATTCGAAAGATTCAACCTAGTATGGGATGTACTTAACTCAGGTGAAATCATGGTAGAAAGAATGTCCGTGGCGGATTGAAACTTTACGGTAAATCGGAAATCGCTTCCGTGTTCAATCTGGCTCGTAGCCGATAGCGTTCCACCCATCAGTTCAGCAAGCTTTTTGGAGATACTCAATCCCAGGCCCGTTCCACCGTAACGACGGGTGATGGATGGATCCACTTGCATAAAGGCATCAAAAATCGTTTGCAGTTTATTATCCGGAATCCCAACACCCGTATCCTTTACACTGAATTCCAACATCAATGGATGTGGTTCGATCGAATTGGCTGTGTCTTCTTTCGGGAATAAGCGACGAACAGAAAGAGCGATAGACCCTTGGGATGTAAACTTTAATGCATTGCCGATGAGATTCATCAAAACCTGCCGCAACCGGCTCGGGTCTCCCCGCAGTTGTATCGGAATCTCGGTATCCATAGACCAACTGGTGGTCAGACCTTTGCGACTCCCCTGGACCTGTAAAATGGCACCGATGTCCGTCATCAGATCCATCAGGCTGAATTCAAGTTCTTCCAGTCGAAGATGCCCCGACTCAATTTTGGACATATCTAGGATGTCATTTATTAATTGAAGCAGATTTTCTCCGGATGATTGAAATATCGATATATAGCTGCGTTGTTTCGGCGTCAAATCGGTTTCAGCCAACAGTTCCGCCATTCCGATGATGGCATTCAGGGGGGTTCGGATTTCATGGCTCATGTTGGCCAGAAAATTACTTTTTGCAGCGGTGGCCACCTCGGTTTCCAAAACCATCCGATTGGCCATTTCAATGGCCTGATTCAGCTCTTCGTTGCTCTGAGCCAATTCCTGGCTGGTGGCCTCGGCCTGTTCCTTGAGTCTGAGCAATTCTCTTTCGTGTTGTTTGCTCTCTGAAATATCCAGAAAACTTTCGAGCAGATAATTTTTTTCATCCCGTCGGAGTGTCACCACCGTTTTTATTACAGGTATCTGCTCCCCTTTTCTGTTTGTAAACTGCCCCTCGAAATTACAACTGGTTTCATAATTATGATTGAAAGGGCAGGCATCCTCTGACATGCAGTGAAAAAAACGGCGGCAAGGCTGATCTATGATTTCTTCCAGCGTAAAATCCAGCTTTTCTAATGTATAGCTGTTGGCATCGACAATGTGAAAGGTTTCCTGGTCGATGATGACAATGCCGACACGAAGCGAATCCATGATGGTTTTCAGATGGGCCCTGTGTTCCTGTAGAAGCGCTTCAGCTCGTTTAAATGACGTGATGTCATGCCCGGACCCACGGATATAAATTCCCTGGTTATTTTCTGTAACCAGAGAATTGGTGTATTCAATCTGATGTATCGCCCCCTGTTTATCAACAAAATGCGATATCCCATGATGCGATCCGGCCATTTTGATTTCCGGTAGGTAATCATTGAAAAAAAACGATTGTTGTTTCACGGGCATGAAATCCGCCACAAAACGGCCGATCATTTCCACTGATTTATATCCAAGAAGCTGTCCTGCTGCAGGATTGATAGATAGGAATCGGCCCTGCAGATCATGTGTGTATACGAAGTCTTTAATGTTATCAAATAGATCTCTGTATTTTTTTTCGGAGTTCAGCAGCGATTCTTCAAACAAGATTTTTTGTGCAATCTCGATTTCAAGCTGCTGGTTTTTTTCCGCGATAGCGGCTTCCCGGGTGGAGGATTCGTCCAGGTGAATCTGCAAAGCAATACTTTTGCTGCTCAGAACCCAGATCGCCATCAGTCCGCCGATCACCAGAAGTGTCAATGATCCCAGCAGCAGCGTCAATTGCCAAGGCTGCATGCTGTCGATCACTTCTTTGCTAGGTAATATTCGTAGCAGGCAAAAGGGTGTATTGGGAATTACGATACCAAAAATCAGTATTTCGTTGTTATTGATATCCTGATAGACAATGTCGAAAAAAACTTTTTGATTCCGAATCATCTCATCAATCTGGGCAATTATTGAAAAAGGTATGTTATCCAGGAAATGACCTGTGGTAGATAATACAAGGAAGTCGCTATAAAGAAAGTGGCCCTGTGATGATCCGTCGCCCGATTGATTGATAAGATGAAGTGATAATCGATCCAGGTAAATCCAGGCTCTGATCTGTCCGACAAATTTATTCTTAAAAAAAATTGGCGTGATGATATTGACACGGAGAGGCGATTGATGTTGGTTGAAAAGAATTTCTGAATGTTTCTTTTTATCTATAGGAACTTCATCCATGTCGGATAGCAGAAGTGGCGGAAGAATTCCCGATTGCGTGTCTACCAGAATCTGTCCTTGGTCATCAATAAAAGATAGTCTGGCATAAATCAATTCCCTGCCGATCCGCCGATCTTCCTGAAGCTTTTTAAAAATTTGATAGATATCAAACAGACTGGCTCTCAATCCATAAGCCATGGTCATGCCGAGGTCTCTGTTTTCAAAAAATGTATGCAGTTCCTTTCGACTGTCGAGATCTTTCATATCTTGCAGGCGATCGTCAAAGAAAAAATTGACAGCGGAAGATTGGCGGGTCATATCCAGCTTGATCTGATTCATCGCCGATTCTCTGAGGGCTATCTGTGAACGATAACTGGACACTATCATGAATCCAATCAGTCCGGCCAAAAACAGAGCCATCAACAGAGCAGCCCATTGGTGATTCTTCAAGCTCAATCTAAATTGGGATGGAATCAATATTGTCAAGTTACTCCGATTATCATTATACTGCGAAAGTCAATGCGGCAAGAATTTTCG
>CAYQKZ010000005.1:17154-35254 GCA_964418135.1 uncultured Desulfobacterales bacterium | reverse complement strand
CAGCCGCAAACGCCAACTATTGGTTTCCCGCAAATCCACCTGCTGAAGATCGGCATCGAGCTTGCCATCCGGAAAGACAGTCTCGGTGGATAAGCTGTGATCATAGGTATAGGGTATCTGCGAAAGCAGCGCAGAGGCCCGCAGTCCGATACCCGGAGATCTTTCGTTCCAGGCAACCGGAAGTGCCTTTTCAAGTCCGATATTCAGCTCGGAAAATGAATCCAGTTCATTGACGCAGTGATGATGTTCGGCCAAAAGAGATCGAACATTCTCCGGCAAATCGTCAAAGGCTCGATTCTCGGTATCCATCAGATGCGCGTAAAAACCAGGCGGTCTGCGTACCGTCTGGGCCGCGTTATTGATCAAAATATCTAGACGATCGTAATGCTGTTCGATATAGCTGGTAAATATTTCGACACTGGGCGTATGCCGGAGATCCAGTCCATAAATGTGCAGGCGATGTCCCCATTCGGAAAAATCCATTTCGCCGGCATATCGCATGGCGGCATCTACAGGGAACCGGGTGGTTGCGATCACACGGGCACCAGCCCGCAACATCATCAGCGTGGCCTGGTAGCCGATTTTTACTCGGGCGCCGGTAATCAGCGCCACCTTTCCGTGAAGCGATGCAGTCTGAAACCGCTTCTGGTAATTGAAGGCAGCACAATCCGGACACATGGCGTCGTAGAAAAAATGCAGCCGGGTGTATTCCGCCTTGCACACATAGCAATTATGTTGTGATTTAAATATGTTATTTTCATGGTTGTATTTCGCAGTCATATCCGGGATCTGCTCCGGTGCGGTAAAGACAGCGACCTGCCGGGCGCGGCGTATCCCCGTGGCGGCCCTTATGCTGCGCTCGTATGTGACAATGGGCCGTCGCTGGGCCTTGTTCTTTTCTTTATTGCGTTTTTTCAGTTCGCGACGATCCGGACGGGAAAGCTGACCGGCCGCTGTCATGAGAGCGATTCTCTGCGCTTCCGTCAATTCGACGATCCGGCCACTGTCTTTGGCCAGATTTTCCAGAAATGAAATGCTGGTTCGAATTTCTTCCTGAGAGTACTCGGTTTGATCGGTGGTTTTCACGGTCTGACACCTGATGAATCGAGATGGTGGGATATATACCGACAACGGTCATAAAAGGCGGATTCCATGTTTCATTCTAAAGAAATACATTTGTCGGAACAGATTTCTAACCCGCCCCGACAAATGGCCCGGAACAATCATTTGTTTAAATGTAATTTTAAATAAGAAAGGAAGTTTCCAACATGGTGATTACGATTTGGGGGCAGACGGCTGAGATTTCGTTTTAGCATTGTAAATCTCAATCCAGCCTTTGAGTACTTCGATGTTCTTTTCCAGCCCCGGCACGCCACCAGCTTTGGCGCCCATCATATCCCGCAACAGTACAGCATACGGACCCGCCAGTTCTTTTTCTTTGGCCTGAACCGCTGTACACTGTTCCTGAACCCGTTTCTGAAAAAAACCGCGAAGCGCCCCAAGGGCTTCCTCCTGGGTATTGAAGGCAACTCCGGTAATCCCTTTCAAATCCAACCCTTTGACTGAAAAAGGTTCAAACAAACTGGTTTGTTCAGACAGAACCCAGTTGGACATGGAACCTCTGACCAGACTGATATCCCCCCCTCGAACCGTAAAATAATAACTCTTGGGAAGCGAAGAAATCGTCGCAATTATGACTGCTATCAGAATAATGACCGGCAGTACAATCACAATCGTTCTGCCCATGAGACGTTGCCGAAAAAACGGCAAACTTGTCTGCTCCATAAACGTTACCTCCTTTTGTTGAGAGAAAATGATATATTCCTTCTACTGTTTTTCATCATAATTGATACGTTCGAAAAAGTCAAAAATGAGATATCTGTCAACGGTCAATATCTTAACTTTTAACCCCCATCCCAACCCTCACCAGCGGCGTGCAGGTTATGCCCCATTCGCAGTATAGCCTTGCCGATTTTGCCACCATCCGAAAAAAACCAAATGCGCCGCCCGTGTTTTCCAATTTTAGTTCATTTTTTTGATTTACAATAATTTTATTTGACAAAATACAGGAATTGGTTATAAAACATTAAAATAATTATGATTGAGCGCTCGTTCAGAATCTGTATCATATCGCGCTTTGTCTGATTTATCCTGAACATTGGTATAAAAATATATCTTAATATTTTTGTTATTATAGGCAATTATTACTTTCGAGCCGTAGAAACGACTACAGTAGATATGTAGAATATCACAAATCAAGGGGAGATTATTTACATGCAATTACCACAGTATGAAGTTGGAAAAACCACGATCGGCGGGTTGGTGGATATCGTGGCTGAACAGCTCGGAAACAGCAAGGCCCTCAAATATCACACATTGGGAATCGACTACGACTACAAACAGTTCAAAGATATTTGTAATCAATGCGCCAAAGCTTTCATGGCTCTGGGCATTCAAAAACACGAACATATTGCCATATGGGCCAACAATGTTCCGGAATGGGTTCTGACGCAGTTCAGCACGGCCAAAATGGGCGCCGTGCTGGTGACAGTCAACACAAATTACCGAAGCTTCGAGCTGGAATATTTGATGAAACAATCCGATTCTACGACACTGATTCTGATCGATGGGGTTCGGGAAGCGGACGAATATCTCAATGTTGTTTACGATGTATGTCCGGAGCTGAAAACCTGCGAGCCCGGAAAATTGAAGAGTGCCAAGCTGCCCCTGCTGAAGAATGTCATATTTATCGGTGATAAAAAACATCCCGGCATGTTCACATGGAAAGAAGTGATGACCATGAGCGACAAAGTCAGCGATGCAGAACTTTATGCCCGTCAGAATTCTCTGGAACCGGACGACGTCATCAATATGCAGTATACTTCCGGAACGACGGGTTTTCCCAAAGGCGTTCAATTGTCGCACACCAATCTGATCGGAAACGCCAAAAGTCTGGGCGAATGCATGGAACTTTCCGCCAAAGACACGATGTGTATTCCTGTTCCCTTCTTTCACTGTTTCGGCTGCGTACTGGGCACCCTGACATGTGTGGTGTCGGCCGCATGTATGGCTCCGGTGCATGCATTCACGCCAAAAGCCGTTCTCGAAACTGTTGAAGCCTCCAAATGTACGGCGTTGCACGGCGTGCCTACCATGTTCATCGCTGAACTGGAAGAGATGAAAAACAAGAAATACGACTCATCTCATCTGCGCACGGGAATCATGGCAGGGTCCCCCTGTCCGATCGAGGTGATGAAACAGGTAGTTGGTGTAATGGGCGCTAGCGAAATGTGTATTACATACGGTCAGACAGAAGCTTCTCCCGGTATTACTATGACACGGGCTGCGGATCCGTTAGAGCTTCGAGTCAGCACAGTCGGCAAAGCCCTGCCGAACGTAGAAGTTAAAATTGTGGATCCGGGAACGAACGAGGAAGTTCCCCGGGGTGTTCAGGGCGAACTTTGCTCGCGTGGCTACCATATCATGAAGGGGTATTACAAAAATCCGGAAGGCACGGCCAACGCCATCGACCAAAACAAATGGCTGCACACCGGCGATCTGGCCATCATGGATGAAAACGGCTACTGTAAAATAACAGGCCGTATCAAAGACATGATTATCCGCGGCGGAGAAAATATCTATCCCCGAGAAATCGAGGAGTTTCTCTATACTCATCCCAAAATCAAGGATGTACAGGTCATCGGCGTCCCCAGTAAAAAATATGGTGAGGAAGTCGTCGCTTACGTCCAGGTGAAACCTGGCGAAAAAACTTCTCAAGATGAATTGAAAGATTTCTGCAAAGACAAGATTTCTTTCCATAAAATACCGGCATTTTTCTTTTTTGTAGACGAATATCCAACGACTGCCAGCGGCAAGATACAGAAATACAAGCTTCGGGAAAGTGCCACCAAAGAACTCAATCGCGAAGAAGACGCCAAAATCAAGACGGCATGATTTTATCCATTTCCGGGCGGCGTTTCTTCGCCGCCTTTTTTTCTCCTGCCATTGCTGGTACCCGTAGCTTTGATATGCCTACTGGCTAATCTCATAACTCGAAAACCATGCCTTGAATAAATAAATCTGATCTGCTGCTATACTGCGAACGGCATAATCTACACTTTCCTTAAGCCTCCTCCTCCGGCGGGGGAGGGTTGGGGGTTCTTCGAAAGTTAAGATCATAACCGCAGACAGTATATCACGATTTCTAAGAAGTGCCTGTTTGACTTTGCCGATGCAGATGAATTATAAGACAGGTTCTTTTTGCATTTTGACATAACCCATTCAGTTTGATCGGAGGAATCAGCAAGATTTTATGCCTGCTGAAAAGGAATGCAACCCAATGGAAGAGAATATCACGGCGAAAACCGATGATCGACAATCAACGGAACAACAACTCAGACATCAGATATCCTACATTGAACAGATCATCGAAAATTCTCCGGTCGCTATTTCCGTCATAACTCGAGAGGGCGCAATTACCCGCATCAATCGGGAATTCACCCACCTTTTCGGTTATACCTTCGAAGAAATATCAGGACGCAACATCATCGAATTACTGGTACCACCCGACCTTGAAGCCCAAGCCCAACATTTGCAATCCCAGATTACCAAAGGGGAACGGATTCATATTGAAACCACCCGACAGTCCAAATCCGGCGAAATCATCGACGTTGCCATTGCGGGATCCCCATTATTTATGGACAATACCCTTATCGCTATTCAACTGGTATATTCGAACATTACTGATCGAAAACAGGCGCAAACCGAAAAAGCCTGGCTGGAAGCCCAACTGATGCACTCCCAGAAAATGGAGGCCATCGGCATCCTGGCCGGTGGCATTGCGCATGATTTTAACAATATTCTGGGCGCGATCATCGGCTTTGGCCAAATGACATTGATGGATGCCGAAAATGGCACATTGAACATCCATGGATTGAAACAGATTCTTAAATCCGCAGAACGCGCCAAGCACCTGGTCAAGCAGATTCTGACTTTCAGCCGTAGAATGACGCCAGAGCTGTCTTCTCAGCAACTGAATAAGGTCATCCAGCAGACTGTTGCCCTGCTGGAGCGAACCCTGCCCAAAATGGTTTCGATTGAAACGTCTTTCTGCCCGGATCTGTACCCGATCCATGCAGACCCTGTCCAGTTGGAACAGGTGCTGGTGAATATAGGAACCAATGCTGCAGACGCCATGCCGGATGGGGGGATGCTGTCGATTCGAACCGAAAACATACAGTTTGCTGACAATGAAAACCATGCGTCCTTGTTGGACATGCCGGCTGGTCGCTACGTGCTGCTGACAGCAGCAGATACCGGTTTCGGGATGAACGAAAAAACGATCAAGCATATTTATGACCCGTTTTTTACGACCAAACCTGCTGGAAAAGGAACCGGATTGGGACTTGCCACGGTTTTCGGCATTGTCAAAAGTCATAGCGGACATATTTTCTGCAAAAGTGTGCCTGGAAAGGGAACCTCATTTCAAATCTATTTCCCGGCAATTGTCGGAACACCCAAGGTACCGGCAGCTACTGTATTGCCAGATGTAATTCAGCGCGGTCGGGAAACCATCCTTCTGGTTGATGACGACCCATCCATTCGCGAATTCGGCCAGGAACTTCTCGCTCGCTACGGCTATCGGATTCTACTGGCAGAAAGCGGTGAAGATGCAGTATCGCAATTTAGCGTTCATTTCAATGATATCGACATGGTCATTCTGGACCTCGGAATGCCGGGAATGGGTGGATATCGATGTCTGAAAGAAATGTTAAAAATCGACGTAACCGCCCGTATTCTAATTGTGAGCGGTTACGGATCGGTCAGCGAATTTCAGAAATCTCTGACATCCGGCGCCAAAGGATTCATCTGCAAGCCCTACCGGATCGAAGAAATGCTGTCGGCAATTCGGAAGGTCATGGATGCCGCATGAAGCATCCAGAGATACTTCTATGCGTATCGATCCGGTCTGACGAAACACAAACCGATGGAGCCGTCCGATTATCGAAAACAAAAGTGAGTACAATTGGCTGCCACAGATTATGACCCCCCATCTGAAGTGGAAAAACACTTCTGGTGCAAAAAACGTGACATGTTTCGCGTATTCGCCACCTGTGTTCGGTGTAAACACTATCCCTGTGAATACTGTACACCCGACCGAATCCGGGATCTGGCCAATACCGATTATGTTGTCATCAAAAATATCACCCTGATCTGCAAAAGGAGAAGCTGCGTGTTGGCAAAAATGAAAGACGGTACATATAAGGAATTGGATATCGACATCAAAGCCCCGAACCCGGAACAACTCAAAGATGTCGAGGAAGTCTATATTATTTCAAAAGTGTTGGTTCCCGTGCTGACCCTGCGGGCCAAAAACGAGAACGACAGCATCGAGGCGGTTCGTGATCCGGAACCGACAGAGAGTAAAGGCAAACAGCGAAAAGAAAAGGATACACAATAATCAACCGAACATCTTACCGTTGCTACATAGACATTCATACCGCAGAAAATTCTATCGGAGAAGCTTATGGTTTAATTATCGTTTATTTCGGCAAATCGTCTGAATGATATTTTTATTATCAGTCAGCTTCATCTTTTTCTTGACAACAATTTATAGTACAACTATCAATAACCATTCCATCCTGTTGAACAGAAAATGATGATGATCGTCAAGACATAATCCGTCTTGACCGCTTCGGGCAGAGGCATTGACGATACCGGGGTTCGTAAACGAATAAAGGACTCTTCACCACATGCCTATTCACAGTGCTTTGGCTGATCAATTATCCAATTTCAAACACATCCCGACGCTTCCTCATATCCTTCTTCAGCTTATCAAAACCTGCAACGAGGAAAGCGGCAGCCTCAAAGACGTTTCCAGAATTATCGGAAACGACACCGCACTCACCACACGTGTTCTAAAATTGGTCAATTCCGCTTATTACGGAAACAAATATCATATCAGCAATGTAGACAGCGCTGTTGGTTTACTGGGTACGAATACCATCAAGAACATCGCCATTTGCAGTTCCGTTCATGAAGTCTTCCAAACAGTCAACACGAAAACAGGCTTCAATATAAAACAGTTCTGGGGGCATTCCTTAAAATGTGCGATCCTGTCGAAACTGATTGCCCGAAACCGAAATTTTCCGAATCCAGAAGAAGCCTTTCTGGCCGGATTGCTTCATGATATTGGCAAAATAATTCTATGGCTGAATTTTCCGCAACCGTATGCAGATCTTATAGAAGCCCATAAGGGAAAACCCGAATCGTTTCTTGCCGGAGAAAATCAGTTCGTTGGCGCCGGTCATGCTGAAATCGGCGCATGGCTGCTGGATAAATGGAATTTTCAGTCCTTCATCGCCGACGCTGTTCGGTATCATCACTATCCACAGAATCGACTTCAGGATGCGTTGCCTCTAGTTAAATGCCTCTTTGTTGCCAATACCGTCTGCAAGAATTCCGGTCGAAATTTTATCGATGGATTGGGTACTGCCCGAGATTTTTTCGGATTTAACCCGGTCATTGTCGAGGAAATGCTGACGCAAGCCGATGCTGAATTGAAGGCAGTGGCCGAATCTTTGAATATCGGGATTGAACACACCAAATCCAATGGACTTATCAAAGAATCTGTATCTGCGGAAAACGATCGCCAGAAACAAATCGATCTGATCAAAGAAGTCAGAGACCGGTCCCTGTTATTGGGATCAATGGAAAACCTGCTGGCGGCAACCACCGAAACCGAAATTTGGAAAGAATCTTTTCAAGGGCTTCATAGCCTCTTCGATATTTCTCTGGTTCTTTTCTTTATTTTTGATTCTGAAAAACAAGGGCTTCGCGGAGTTACTTTTCCGGACAACATGGGGTTTTCAGTTATCAAAGATGTCTTTATCCCCTTTCAGATGGAAAAAAGTTTGATGATCGAATGCCTGCAAACACAAAAAATCGCCGATTCCTTTACCCACAGCACGGACATCGTACATGCCGTCATCGATGAACAGATCATTCGCCTTCTCGGAAAGGAAGGAATGGTTTGTATTCCCATGATCGGCTATGGTGAAAAAATCGGCACGATGGTTCTCGGCCTCGACAGACGAGAGTTTTCCCAACTGACAACTCAGATCAAGCCATTGAAAATGCTTGTCAATCAAACAGCCGTTGCCATCCGTGTTCATCGTTCGAAAGAATCCCGGATCAGGGAAATTCAATTGGAACGCTACGGCGCATCATCCACCCTGGCACAAAAAGTAATTCATGAAGTCAACAATCCGTTAGGCATCATCAAAAACTATCTGAAAATCCTGGGATTAAAACTTGCCGCTGCCGACATGTCGCAGGATGAAATCCAGATTCTCAACGAAGAGATTGATCGAATCTCTCAAATCCTTCACACCCTGAACAGTTCTGCCGAAAACTGGGTGCGCCGGACTGAGGCTGTAGATGTCAATGCCGTTCTCTCGGATATCCTGACAATCACGAAGGAACCTCTACTGGATCATTTCAATGTGAAGATTCACTTCGATCCCGATTCCGATCTCCCTGCTGTCATGGCAGACAAAAACAGCCTGAAACAGGTGTTCATCAATCTAATGAAAAATGCCTTTGAAGCCCTGCCGGATGGTGGCAACCTACATATTCAAACGCGTCATGTCTCCAGTCGACTCAACGATGAATTTTCCGACAACGACGTTGACTGTCCGGGATTTGTAGATATTTCTTTTCGAGATGATGGGCCCGGCATCCCCGATGAAATTAAAACACGCCTGTTCGAACCATATATCGGAAGCAAAAACGGCGATCACGCCGGCTTGGGGCTTTCCATTGTACATGCGATCCTTCAATCACAGAATGGCACGATCACGTGTGAGAGTGAATCAGGCAAGGGTACAACCTTCTGGATCGAACTGCCGATCGCTTCTGGAACAAACAATACCAGCCGAGGAGAGATATGAATGGCCTGTAGCCCGAAAATTCTGATTGTCGACGACGAACCCAGATTTTGCGACAGCCTGAAATTTCTACTGGTCCACCAGGGATATGATGTCCAGACAACCACTTCGGGCAGGGAAGCACAACACCTGCTTTCGGCGCATCCGATTGACCTGGCGATTCTGGATATTGCCATCCCGGATGTGGATGGTCTTCAACTGTTGGATCACATCAACAGCCATTTTCTGGATACTTCCAGCATTGTCATTACAGGAAAAGGCAGCATCGATACCGCCGTGAACGCCTTACGCAAAGGAGCATATGATTTTCTCAGAAAACCTTTTGAATACGAGGAATTGCTGATCACCATCAAAAACGCTCTGAACCAGAAAAATCTCAAAAAAGAAAAATCGGCGATTCACGAAAAACTGGAAGTCTCCGAAAACCGCTATCGATATCTTGTTCAAAATTCTCCGGATATCATTTACACGCTCGACAGCGACAGCCGCTTCACGTTTGTCAGCGACTCCGTTGAACGCATTTTGGGCATCCATGAGAACCAACTCATTGGAAAGCACTACACGTATCTTATTTATGATGAAGATATGGAAAAAGCCAAATGGGCATTCAACGAAAGAAGAACCGGAGATAGAGCAACCTCTCAGGCCGAACTCCGGCTGAAATCTTTCAAAGGGCAATTTCCGGCCGTAATCAACGATGTAAACCATGTGACTGTTGAATTGAAATGCATCGGTATGTATGCCAGGGATACATCCGGAAAAACGCTGACTTTTCTGGGCACACACGGAGTGGCAAGAGATATCAGTGACAGAAAACGTCTCGAAAAACAGCTCTATCAAGCCGGCAAGATGAATGCCATCGGTACGCTGGCAGGTGGCATCGCTCATGATTTCAACAACCTTCTGATGGTCATCAGTGGACACGTATCCCTGATGCTCATGAAAAACGACATGGCCCACCCTCATCAGGAGCGGCTGAAAAAAATCGAAAAGAGCATTCAGAGCGCAGCAACTCTCACAAGTCAGTTGCTGGGCTTTGCGCGCGGGGGAGAATACCAGCTCAAGCCTGTCAATCTGAATGCTTTGCTCAGGGATACATCCCTGATGTTCATTCGGACAAAAAAAGAAATCGTCATCCATGAGCAGTACGAAAATAAGATTTGGCCCATAGATGCTGATAGTGGTCAGATCGAACAGGTTTGTCTAAACCTCTATGTCAACGCTTCCCAGGCCATGACATCGGGTGGTGCGCTTTCACTGAAGACCGAAAATGTATATCTCGACGCCTGTTCGGAAAGACCATTCGATCTGGCACCGGGCCGTTATGTCAGGATTACGGTGGCAGACACCGGCATTGGAATGGATGAGAAAACCCGGCAACAAATTTTTGAACCATTTTTCACCACCAAAGAAAAGGGAAGAGGCACCGGCCTCGGCCTGGCGATGGTTTACAGTATCATCAATAATCACAACGGCATGATCGATGTTGAGAGTAAAGTCGGCATCGGCACGGCATTTATTATCTATCTGCCGGCTTCCGAGCAGGAAGTGGAAAAAGACGCTCGTTCGGATGAAGTCCTCCTGAAGGGGACGGAAACGATTCTCTTAGTCGATGATGAAGACAATATTCTGGATGTGGGAAGAGGAATGATTTCAGCTTTGGGATACAACGTACTGGCCGTAGGCAGCGGCAGACAGGCTGTCGCCTTGTACCAATCCGGCAGAAATGAAATCGATATCATTATCCTGGATATGGTCATGCCGGAAATGGGGGGGATGGAAACATTAGACTTCCTGAAACAATTCAATCCGTATGTGAAAGTTCTGTTGTGCAGCGGTTACAGCGAAAGCGGACAGGCTGCGGAAATGATGTTACGCGGATGTTCGGGTTTCATACAGAAACCATTCAATATTGTTGAATTGTCCCGGAAAATTAGAGAAGTCATCGATTTGCCGTCTCAGATTCCTTCTTTGTTCAATACAGGTAAAGTACGGCCACCGTTTACCGTTTACAGCGAACCCTTATCGGAAAATGGTCAACCGTGAACGGATTTTATCTCCCCACACCCATCCCGTTAAGGGCGGATAGCTCCATATCCGTCATCAGCGGTGCAGCGGATTCATATACCTGCTGCACCGGATGCTTTCCATGAATCCCCGAATAATAAGCTCTGATCTGTCGCATATCCGTATTGATATCTCCCGTAGGATAAAAAACGGCACCGATTCCCCCGACCTTTGTCCGATAGTTCAGATACCCAAGCACCACAGGGACATCAGCACCCAACGCGATATAATAAAAACCCGTCTTCCATTTCATGACATGTCTGCGGGTTCCAGCCGGCGGAATGGTAACCACCAACCGCTCATTGGCATAAAATTGCCGAATCATCTGGCCAACCATATTGTTGGATTTGGATCTATCCACGGAAATACCGCCCAACCAATTGAACATACCTCGAAACGGCCAGCGGAACAGGCTGGCTTTTCCCATCCAGTAAATTTTTCCCTTCAGCGCAAACGTCACAGCCAGAGTGATGGGAAAGTCCCAGTTAGACGTGTGGGGAGCGGCTATCAGGACATACTTGGGAATGTCCGGAAACTGTCCTTCGATCCGCCAGCCTCTGATTTTCAGGGCAAACAGGGAAATCCAGCGCACGATCGTCCGGATGACGGGGGTATCGAAGATGGTATGATGCATGGTATTTGCGTACTCCTTGAATTTGGGGTAGTAATATCGGCGCATAACAACAGGAAGAGATTCAGGATCACGTTGCATTCGGCAGATTTTTGGCATCTTGAAACAAAGTGTTCCAAAAACAAAGAAGATTATCGGTCGTGACAATTGTTTTACAATGGAGGTGATATAAGAGGTCTCAGATACTGACCGGTATGAGATTCAGAAATCAGCGTCAGCGCTTCCGGCGTTCCGCAGCCCACCATCTGCCCGCCGCCGTCTCCACCTTCCGGTCCCAGATCGATCAGATAATCCGCGGATTTGATCACATCGAGCTGATGTTCGATGACCAGCACCGTGTTTCCGGCATCGACCAGTCGGTTCAAAATATTCAGAAGGTTCTGGATATCCGCGATATGCAGACCGGTGGTGGGTTCATCCAGAATATACAGGGTCTTTCCAGTTCCTTTTTTGGAAAGCTCGCTGCTGAGCTTCACCCGCTGGGCCTCACCGCCAGACAGGGTGGTGGCGGCCTGTCCCAGGCAGATATAGTCCAGCCCGACATCGGCTAATGTCTGAAGTCGGGAATGGATGGCCGGAATCTTTTCGAAAAATTCCAGAGACTGGCGGACCGTCATATCCAGAACTTCGGCGATGTGCTTTCCCCGGTAGCGAATTTCGAGCGTTTCACGATTGTAGCGCTTTCCCCGGCACACATCGCAGGTAACATAGACATCCGGCAGAAAATGCATTTCGATTTTGACGACCCCGTCCCCGCTGCATGCCTCGCACCGCCCACCCTTGACATTGAAGCTGAAGCGGCCGGCCTTGAATCCCCGAAGCCGGGCATCCTGTGTTCTGGAAAACAGATCACGGATATGCGTGAACACGCCGGTATAGGTGGCAGGATTCGACCGGGGCGTCCGGCCGATGGGGGATTGATCGATGTTGACCACCTTGTCGATCGCGTTGAGCCCTTCCAGCCGGGTATACGCTGACGCCTGCTCGCGGGAGCGATACAGCCGTTGCACCAGCGCCCGGTAGAGGGTCTCCAGCACGAGGGTGGATTTGCCGGACCCGGACACACCGGTGACACAGACCAGACATCCTAACGGGATTTCCACATGGATATTCTTGAGATTGTTGCCGGAAGCCCCTTCGATCCGTATCTGGCTGCCGTTGCCGGGCCGACGCTGCGCCGGCACTTCGATGCGCTTGCCGCCCGAAAGATATTGCCCGGTCAACGACCGACCATCCGCGATCAGGTGCTGCGGCGTTCCTGAAAACATGACTTCCCCGCCCAGCACACCCGCGCCCGGCCCCATATCCACGACATGATCCGCCATCCGGATGGTTTCTTCGTCATGCTCCACGACCAGCACCGTATTCCCCATATCCCGCATCCGCTCCAGCGCGGACAGCAGGCGCTGGTTGTCGCGCTGATGCAGGCCGACACTGGGTTCGTCCAGCACATACAAGACACCGGTCAGCTTGGAACCGATCTGGGTTGCCAGGCGGATCCGCTGGCTTTCCCCGCCGGAAAGGGTGTTGGCGGAACGGTCCAAGGTCAGATACGACAGACCGACATGGTTCAGAAACCCCAGCCGCTCGACCACTTCCTTCAAAATGCGCTCGGCAATCACCTGCTGCCGTCCCACCAGCGTCAACTCACGAAAACAGGTCAGTGCTGCGCCGATGGACAGGGCCGTCAACTCGCTTAGATTCCGCCCCGCAATCCGCACCGACAGAGCGGCAGGATTCAGCTTGGCGCCCTTGCATTCCGAACAGGTGCGAAAACTCATGTACTGCCGGATTTCCTCCCGGGACCACGTCGAGTCCGTTTCTTTGTATCGGCGCTCCAGCTTGGGGATAATGCCTTCAAACGGTCTGTCATAAAAAATACGACGCGCGTTTCGTTCGATATGAAACCGGATCGGAATATCTTTCGACCCGTAAAGCAGTGCCTGACGAAATGGCTCCGGAAGTTCCTTGTACGGGGTATAGATATCCGTGCCATAGGCAGCGGTCAGGGCTTCCAGAAACTCGATGAAGTGGATGGAGTCCCGTTTGGCCCAGAGGGTGACCGCACCTTCCCGAAGGGACAGCTCAGGATTGGGAATGACGATATCCGGATCCACGGCGGTCGTAGCCCCGAGTCCGTCGCATTTGGAACAGGCGCCATGCGGAGAATTGAAGGAAAAACTGGCGGGTGCAAACGGGGGATAACTGACCCCGCAGGTGATACAGACGGCTTTTTCACTGAACTGCAGGGACTCGCTGCCGGAAATGTCTATCTCCACGCGACCGCCGGACTGAGACAGGGCCAGCTCCAGCGAATCGGCCAGCCGATTTTGCAGCCCTGGCTTGATGATCAGGCGATCCACAACCACATCGATCGTATGTTTGGCCTTTTTGTTGAGAACACCGATATCTTCGATGTCCTTCAGCACACCATCCACACGCACTTTTGAAAATCCCTGGCGAACGAGCTGTTTGAACAGTTTGTCGTGACCGCCGGCCGCGCCCGCCACCACCGGCGATAAAAGAATGATGCGGGTGCCGGGCTCCAAAGACATCACCTGATCCACCATCTGATCCAGGCTCTGGCCAACGATCGGTTTGCCGCACCGGTGACAGTGAGGCGTGCCGACTCTGGCAAACAGCAGCCGCAGATAGTCGTAGATTTCCGTAACCGTTCCGACCGTGGATCGGGGATTGTGGCCGGCGGTTTTCTGCTCTATGGCGATGGCCGGAGACAGCCCTTCGATAAAATCCACATCCGGCTTTTCCATGCGCTCCAGAAACTGCCGCGCATAGGTGGACAAAGACTCCACATACCGCCGCTGGCCTTCGGCATACAGTGTGTCAAAAGCCAGTGACGACTTGCCGGACCCCGACAGACCGGTGATCACCACCAGCCGATTTCTGGGAATATCCACATCGATATTCTTGAGGTTGTGCTGCCGGGCACCGCGAACGGAAATGAAATCCAATGTCATTGGTTAATCCAACCCCGGGAAAAGTATGAAGTATAAAAAATAACTCGAATTGAACACCCCTCTTTCATAATTTATACTTCATACTTTCCTTTCTATCTGCCGATCACCTCGACAGCTTTTTTCAGGGCTTCATCGAGTTTATCCGGCAGCGTGCCGCCGGCCTGCGCCATGTCGGGCCGGCCACCGCCGCTGCCGCCGACGACAGTGGAAATTTCCTTGACAATGTTGCCGGCATGGAAGCGTTTGGTCAGATCTTTGGTGACCAGAGCGATCAACAGAACCTTGCCGGCAGCCTCGCTGCCGAGTACCACGACACCGGAATGGATTTTGTCCTTGAACTGATCTCCGAGTTCCCGCAGGGCGGTCGGTGAGTCGGCGGAAACCTTCTTGATGAGAACCGAAACACCCTGAATTGTCTGAACATCGTCCATGGCGGTTTGCATAGCACCGGCGGCTATCTGGAGTTTGAGTTTTTCCACTTCTTTTTCGAGAGTTTTCTGCTGAGACAGCATTTTTTCGATGCGCCCGGGAATTTCTTCGGGCTTGGTTTTCAGCAGGCCGGCGCATTCCTGGATCATGCGGAATGACTTCAGGATGTGATCCATGGCCCCCTCCCCCGTAACCGCCTCGATCCGCCGGACTCCGGACGCCACACTGGCTTCGGAAACGATTTGAAACGCCCCGATATTGCCGGTCCGCTGCGTGTGGGTGCCGCCGCAAAGCTCTTTGCTGAAAGTATCCAGCGAAATGACGCGCACCCGGTCTCCATATTTTTCCTCGAACAGCGCCGTAGCACCGGACTGGAAGGCAGCTTCGGCATCCATTTCCTCGATGTTTACCGGCATGTTTTCGCGGATCCGCTGATTCACCAGCCGCTCGATCCGATCCAGCGCATCGGGATCCACCTGGGAAAAATGGGTGAAATCGAAGCGCAGTCTCTCCGCACTGACCAGTGATCCGGCTTGTTTCACATGATCACCAAGTACCTGGCGCAGGACGGCATGCAGAATATGGGTGGCCGTGTGGTTGCAGGCCGTGGCTTCACGCTGGGATTTGTCTACGGTCAGCACAACACCATCGCCTTTTCGAATACAGCCGGCCAGAACCGTTCCGCGATGAATGATGATGCCTGCCGGGTCCTTGATGGTGCCGGTGACATGAATTTTTAAATCGGGATTTGCATCTCCGCCCGTGATGATACCGCCATCACCGACTTGTCCGCCGGATTCGCCGTAAAACGGGGTGATGGCGGTGACGATCTCGATGACATGTCCGACCGTTGCTTCCGGAATTTCATGGCCGTCTTTGGCCAGAACCAGTACGGTCGCCATACATGATTGCTGTTGATATCCCACAAATTCCGGACGAATACCACCGGCGGACAACTGCACGAACGCATCGCCGGCACTGGCGAATTTGGCCACCGAGCGGGACTGAAGCCGCTGGGTTTCCATGGCCGATTCGAACCCGGCCATATCTACGGTCATGCGTTCATCGCGGATCACATCCCGGACAATATCCACCGGAAATCCGAAGGTGTCGTAAAGCTTGAACACCACATTTCCGGGAACTTCCGTCTGCCCCCTGCCCTTCATGTCGTGAAGCGTATCGTTCAACAGCTTGAGGCCGTTATCCAGGGTTTCGGAAAACCGGCGTTCCTCGTTTTGAATGACATTCGTGATGAAGACAATGGCATCGGAAAGTTCCGGATAGGCCGGCTTCATGAGTTCGCAGACAGCACCGGCGGTTTTATGAAGAAACGGCCGGGTCAAGCCGATGTTTCGACCATAGCGAATGGCCCGGCGCATGATCCGGCGAAGGACATATCCCCTGCCCTCGTTGGACGGCAGCACGCCGTCGCCGATCAGAAAGGCCGCAGCCCGGCTGTGGTCGGCAATAACTTTCATGGCCACATCGCTCTCGTGCGAATCTCCGAGATGCCTGCCGCAGAGCGCTTCGGTTTCTTTCAAGATGGGCATGATGAGGTCGGTGTCATAATTGGTGGTTACATTCTGAACTACCGAAACGATCCGCTCCAGCCCCATGCCGGTATCGATGCTGGGTTTGGGCAAGGGCGTCATTTTTCCGGTTTCATCCCGGTTGAACTGCATGAACACCAGATTCCAGATTTCAAGATACCGGTCGCAGTCACATCCCACCCGACACTCGGGCTGACCGCACCCATAGCGCTCGCCCCGGTCGATCAGAATTTCCGAACAAGGGCCGCAGGGGCCAGTATCGCCCATGGCCCAGAAATTGTCTTTTTCGCCGAACCGAACAATCCGATCCGTTGGAATGCCGATATTTCTGTGCCACAGATCGTATGCCTCGTCATCGTCCAGATATACGGAAGCATAAAGCTTGTCTGCCGGCAGACCATATCCGTTGGTCAACAGATCCCAGGCAAATTCAACGGCCTTTTCCTTGAAATAATCGCCAAAAGAAAAATTTCCCAGCATTTCGAAAAAAGTGTGATGCCGGGCCGTATAGCCGACATTTTCGAGGTCATTGTGTTTTCCGCCGGCCCGAACACATTTCTGGGATGTAACAGCCCGGTCATAGCCGCGTTTTTCTTCACCCAGAAACGTGCGCTTGAACTGAACCATGCCCGCATTGGTGAATAACAGGGTAGGATCATCCTGGGGAACCAGGGACGAACTGCGCACCTGCTGATGTGAATGCTTCTTGAAATATTCAAGGAATTGCCTGCGTATCTCGTTGCCTGTCATAGTACGCTCCATAAAAACAGTGAACAGTAGTCAATGATCACTGTTCAGTGATCGTGTCAGTTTTTAATTCAGTTTTGTTATTCTGTTTGGGTGTTTCGTCCTTTTTGACACCCAGCCCCATGTTTTCTCTGACTCGGATCAGAATGCTTTGATA
Organism: uncultured Desulfobacterales bacterium; assembly: GCA_964418135.1. Lineage (GTDB taxonomy): Bacteria > Desulfobacterota > Desulfobacteria > Desulfobacterales > Desulfatirhabdiaceae > RAAP-1. The sequence continues at coordinate 17,747 of CAYQKZ010000005.1, read as the reverse complement.
AGTATCCGGATTTTCTGTAAAATAAGTTTTTACGTTCTGCCGGCCCTGGCCAATTCGCTCTCCCTGATAGGAGTACCAGGAACCGCTTTTTTCGATGATACCGACATCCACACCGACATCGAGCAGATCGCCTGCAGCGGAAATGCCTTCGCCGTAGAGAATGTCGAATTCCGCTTCCCGGAACGGCGGAGCCAGTTTGTTTTTGACGACCCGGACCTTGGTGCGGTACCCCATCTGCTCCTGCGCATCCTTGATGGGAGTGGTGCGCCGGATATCCAGCCGGACGGACGCATAGAATTTCAAGGCATTGCCGCCGGTGGTGGTTTCCGGGCTGCCGAAAATCACCCCGATTTTGGAGCGGATCTGATTGATGAAAATCACGCTGGTCATGGTCTTACTGATGGTTCCTGTCAGTTTCCGGAGAGCCTGGGACATGAGCCTGGCCTGAAGCCCCATGTGGGCATCCCCCATATCGCCTTCGATTTCCGCACGCGGCACCAGAGCCGCTACCGAGTCGATAACCACGATATCGATGGCGCCACTTCGCACCAGCATATCGACAATTTCAAGGGCCTGCTCGCCCGTATCGGGCT
>CAYQKZ010000005.1:0-17144 GCA_964418135.1 uncultured Desulfobacterales bacterium | reverse complement strand
TGAGAAATCAACATTTCATCACAATTGACCCCGAGCTTTCGGGCATAAATTGGGTCCAGGGCATGTTCGGCATCGATAAACGCAGCAATACCGCCTTGTTTCTGTGTACTGGCCACCGCATGAAGGGCCAGCGTGGTTTTTCCGGATGATTCCGGACCGAAAATTTCGATCACCCTTCCCCGAGGCAGGCCACCGATGCCAAGGGCCTTATCCAAAGCCAGAGAACCGGTTGGAATCGTTGGAATTTCCTGAACGGTTCGGCTTCCCAGCTTCATGATGGACCCCTTGCCAAACTGGCGTTCTATCTGAATCATCGCCGCATCGACGGCTTTTTCCTTTTCCGGCATGGTACTCATGTGCCCTTTTCCTCCTTCCTTACTTTGATTCATTAAAATATGTTACATGGATGGACAGGATAATGAAAAATTACACAGATGAAGCCCGTCTTGATTCATGAACGTTCAAGGCGATTTCTATCAAGAACTACCATTGAACCGTCCTGAGCGGTGTATAGATCGCCCCGGACGGCGTCAGGCGACTTTGAATCAGATGGACGGCATCGGCCGTAAACACAGGCGATGTTGCCTGTCCGACCGTTTTTAACGCGTTGACCAGGATGTCGTGATCCAGTCGGGATTTGATTCTGCCGAGAGTCAGATGCCCTTTGAACGGTCTGTCTTCGGGCTTGAAACGGCCGTTTCCCAGCTCGGCCAGCCGAATATCCATATGTTTCTGAAGGGCGATCAACAACTGCAGATCACCCGTTATTCCCAGCCACACAACCCGAGGACGCCGGATATCCGGAAAAACCCCGATCCCGCCGGCTGCCAGCGTCATGGGCATCATCCCCTGCGCACATTCGGCCATGATGCCGACAATCGGATCGATATCGGTGGGTTCGATATCTCCGAGGAACTTCAATGTCAGATGGACGTTTTCAGGAGACACCCATGAGATACGCATCCCATTGGCTTTGAGTTTCCGCTGGATTTCGGACACCAGACCAATCAGAGAATCGGGAAGTGTTATGGCAATAAAGGCTCGGATCATATCCGTCATAACCGCTCTCTGTCAGACCGGCAAAGTGAACTGGGGTTCACCCAGCAGGAACTCCCCGCGGCCAATCCATTCTTTCAGCGTATTGGCGATTTCTCTGGCCCGGACCATACTGGACAAGGGGACAGTCTGCACATCCACGCCGTTCAACTGGATGGTTCCGCTTTTGAGCTCGGCATAACTGACCTGCCCGAGGCTGCGGGAAATGCCGGTCGGATAATCGTGGCCATAATCCAAGATCTGGGTGAAGATATCTTCATCCGACACTCCGGTGTACATGGCGATTTCCTCATTCAAAATCGGGATCGGAACACCGAGGCCCACCGACAGGGAACAACCGTATCCCAGAATACTGACCCCGACCAGCCACCGGGGGCTCATTTTCTTAAGATCCCCCATGACCCACAGGGTTCCGGCCGGCGTCACCGGAACCCCCCTGTCGTTTCTCTTGGCCGCCGGCTTGTGCTGAGTGCCGTGCCAGGTAACGTAGCCTTCCGCACCTCCCAGAAAAATCCGGGTTCCCAGCCCGATGGTCTGGTAATAGGGATCGTTGAAGAGCGGGCTGAGCGCTCCGGATGTGCTGTAATTGGCGTTCGCAGCCCGTGGTTTGAGGGTTCCCATGTATGTATAAACGGTTTTTTTGGTGAGATTGACCGCACAGTTATAATTCTGATAGCCGTTTCTCGGATTGCAGAGGACGGCATTGGGAATGCTCTGCAGTGTCATTTCCTTTTCGACGTACCGATTGGGATAACAGTCCGTTCCGTATGCCGTGGCTTTTAAATAGACCCGCTTGCCGGCCACGAGATCCTGGATCACGTGCCCGCCCCCATAATTGAACTCACCGGGATACACCTTGTTCAGCGGATCATCCTCACAGGGTTCCGTGGCACCGATATAGCAGTCCACGGCCGCAAGCCCGCCATACGCAGGAACATTGTTCAGCCAGACTTTGGATGCCTTGATTCCGGGCGAAGAATGACCGAAATTGATGAATGCACCGGACGAACACATGGGCGCAAAAGTTCCGGTCGTCACCACATCCACATACCGGGCCGCCTCTTCGGCTCCCTTGTCTTTGACAATCTCGGTCATTTCTTCGGCAGTGACCACCACCACCTCTCCGGACCGGATTTTATCATTGATTTCTTTATACGTTTTGTTGATTTTATATTTTTTCATAAATCAAAATCTCCACTTGTAACACCGGCCGCAGATCGGATCCGAAAGTTTCGCTCTCTTCCGGATAACCGACTTCCTATTTGATGGCGGCTTGCGCGTCTTTTATTTTATCGATGATATTGTTTTTAATCCACCCGGCATCCCACCACTCGATTGGGTTGATAAAAGTATTTCGAACCAGCATGGCAAAATGCAGATGGTCCCCGGCAGCCATGCCGGTGCTTCCGGTATATCCGAGAATATCGTTTTTGGAAACCGTCTGTCCGGCAGAAACATTGAAGCGGCTGAGATGCGAGTACATGCTGAACAGCCCGAAACCATGATCGAGCAGCACCGTGTTGCCATAGATTCCGATAAAATCGGTAAACACCACCCGGCCGGTGTTGGCGGCCGGCACTGGAGATTGCTGGAGGGATGCCAGATCTACACCGAGATGATCCTGTTGGTCGATCTCTTTTCCCTGATACATATACGTTCGATGATCGGCAAAGCCGGCTCTGGGGGCGGAATTCGGAAGCCGGGTAAAGGTTCCTTCCCAGTACATTCTGGTGTCACTCGATGTCGCAGCGGATGAAATTTTCTGGTAATTGGATTCCCGAAGTTCCTTGTTCACCTTGATGAATCGATCCAGCATGGGATTGCGACTGTCTGGAGAAACCGGCACATCGAATTCGGGCATTTTCTGGTTCAGAAAGGCATCGCTTAAAGGGATGGCGTCTTTCTTGAAAACCTTTCGCTTGATATGGTGCGGCAAACCTGTTCGCGACGCATTGCCCGCCTGATCGACCGCCTTGACGAAGCATTCGGTTCCCGGCCCCTGAAAAGGTGTCAGCGCGATAAACGCCAGATGGATTCCCGGATCACTGAAATACCCGGCCTGACCCGGATAAAAAATATCCCCCACCATCACCCCGCTGATCGAACAGGATTCCGTCAATCGGTAGATGACAAGCCCCGCCCCGCCCTGATTCAGGTTGTGATCCCGGCTGAACACGACGATTTCCGGAGGCCGGGTGTCGATGACGATATCTTTTTCGATCAGAGCCTTGTTGCCGTTAAACCAGCTTCGCCAGGAATTGTCCCGCACCATGATCCGGAAAATGGCCTTACCGTCCATCATGTTGAGCTTTTTGACATCCACGGTGATGGGAACAGACAAAGAGTGAACAGGCGCCATATCGGATTCCCCTTTCAGCGGATAAACATCATCGCGAAGAATCGATTCTCTGCCGTTTTGCTCAATCGTAATTTTGACTCTGCGAATGCCGCTGTCCACATCGGACATATTCAGTACGAATTCACGGGAAGGATTGAGACTTGAAGGGATTTCCGTGGCGATATCCGGCGGGTTTCCTTCTATCCGATGCCAGAGAAACCAACCGGATACCAGCATGATGCATACGATCGCCAGCCCCATCAGGCGAAAAAAGATTTTACCGAAATTGAATTTACTCTCCACTGCGTTCAGATCCGCCTTTTTTTCAATCATGCACAACCGAAAAGAGTTTCTCGACAAACCATCTTCCCAATGTTGTTTCAATTTTATTAATTATTATCAATTAACCTGATGCTTATCAAGGTTTGTTTTTTTGGCAGTAGGTTTTCGAACCTTCATCAATTCTTGACTTTTGCCTGTTCGAGCTATAAATAAAACTTTATGAAATTATTGGAAAGTCATGGTATCGGGCAAATAATTCTGTTACCTTGATTCTCATGAATTTTATCAGTCATCTGGATGGAGGCGGATTTCAAACCCGACCCCAATGCACACTTTGATTGTAAATTTGGAGCAGAAGCTGAAATTATATGCATTTCAGAACAACATTCAACGATATCGCCATGGGTCCGGGTGCAGAACTTGTTCTGATTGCCGGCCCCTGTGTCATCGAAGACTACGAAACCACGCTGTCCATTGCCCGTTTTCTGAAACAGATCACTGAAGAATTGCAAATCCCTTTTGTTTTCAAAGCGTCATACGACAAGGCCAATCGAACTTCGATTCAATCCTACCGAGGGCCGGGAATGCGTGAAGGCCTGCAAATCCTTCACCGAATCAAACAGGAATTATCCATTCCCATTCTGTCTGATGTCCATTCGCCAACGGAAGTGACGGCTGCAGCTCAGGTCTTGGATATCATTCAGATTCCGGCTTTTTTATGTCGGCAAACCGATCTGATTCTGGCTGTTGCCCAAACCGGAAAACCGATCAATATCAAAAAAGGCCAGTTTTTATCACCCTGGGAAATGGCTCCTGTTACCGATAAAATCATTTCTACCGGCAACCGACAGATATTATTGACGGAACGCGGAACCACCTTCGGCTATTCCAATCTTGTCGTCGATTTTCGCAGTATCCGGATTATGCAGGATATCGGGTTTCCGGTCATATTTGACGCCACGCACAGCGTTCAGCTTCCGGGCGGGGCAGGCGCCAGTTCCGGCGGTCAAAGAGAATTCGCGCCGCTGCTGGCCAAAGCGGCGGTTGCGGCCGGGGCCGACGGCATTTTTCTCGAGGTACATCCGGATCCGGATCATGCCCGATGCGATGGGCCCAATTCGCTACCCCTGACAAACCTCCATGACCTGATATTCCGGCTCAAAGCGATTCGCCGTGCCGTTACCGACATCACCCCTGCGGAACCATAACAGAGAGATGGAAAATCAACTTCTTTCAGATAAACTGAACAACATTAAATTGCTGCTTCTGGATGTCGATGGCGTTCTGACGGATGGCAGTATCATTTACGATGATTCCGGTTCTCAGATCAAGGTATTCGATGTTAAAGACGGAATGGGAATCCGCCTGCTGATGCTTTCCGGCATTCAAGTTGGTATTGCCACTGGCAGGCGTTCCAAAGCCCTCCTTCACCGATGCGAGAACCTCGGAATTTCTTTGATTCTGGATGGATTGTCCACAAAAGCCGAGGTGTTGAATGTCGTTTATCGGCAAACCGGCATTCCAGCGTATGAAACGGCTTATGCAGGTGATGATCTCATGGATCTGCCGCTGATGAAGCAATCCGGAGTCTCCTTCGCCGTTGCCGACGCGCATGAACTGGTCCGCCGGCATGCCGATATCGTTACCCGCTTGCCAGGAGGAAAAGGTGCGGTACGGGAGATATGCGAAACCATTCTAAAGGCCAAAAATCTGTGGGAAAGTGTTATCATCCGGTTTCTATGATCTTACCCGGAACGATTTGACCGACCAATTACCCCATGAAGAATACCCGAAAAAAAATAACGATCGCCCTGGTTGCTTTCAGCCTGATCTTGACGGGTGTAATTGCCGGCATTTTCATCAAGAACCGCTACCTGAGTCAGGACCCGGTCAAATTGATTACCGCTATCCAGAAGAACGCCTCCCTGGCAATCGGTAATGTACATCAAGTCTCCACACGGGACGGCATCAAGGAATGGATTTTGGATGCTAGGTCCGCCCATGTTGTTGACGAAAGCAAACAATTGATGTTAGAAGATGTGACAGTTGTCTATTTTGTAAAAAACGGTAAAGAGGTACGACTGACCGCCGACCGGGGGATTTTGAAAACCGAGTCCAAAGATATCGAACTCATCGGACAGGTGGTATTGACATATACCGATTACACGCTGAAAACCGCACAGATCAACTATGATCATGAACAGCGAATCCTTTTTTCATCGACTCCCGTTAACATCATTGGAAAAACGGTTAATTTGACGGCTGAAACCATGAAATACGATTTAACCACCAACCAAACCTGGTTTCAACAAAACGTTGAGGTATCGGTGCGTGAGAGTTTCATATAATATCGATAAGAATTGCCATTCATGGCACCTGTTTTTCCTGACGGTTCTGATGATGTGTGCGGCAGTATCCGCGGCAAACCGGGTAGCTTGTGCGGCAGACAAGAAGGATGAGAACAGCAGTATCCAGATCAAAGCAGACAGTTTAGTGGCTTACAATGAAGCCAGTTTTGCCGAGTTTTCCGGAAATGTCAGCGCCGTCCAGGGAACCACCCGGATCACGGCAGACAAACTCAAAATATATTACAGCAAAGTTCCTGACAGCAATGCAAAGAAAGGAACCAGCGAAGAATCTGTCAAAAAAGTCGTGGCTTCCGGAAAAGTTGTGATTCAATCGGAGAACCGGACAGCCTATACCAGCCTGGCTGAATATACACCAGCAACCAAAGTAGTTGTTCTAAGCGGACCGGATTCAAAAGTTTCCAGCGGCAACAATTTTGTTTCCGGAGATAAAATCACGTTTTATGTCAATGAGGACCGTGTTACGGTTGAACGCGGCAAAGAAAAACAGGTCGAGGCGGTTTTTTATTCAGGGGAACTCGACAAAAAGCCCTGATGGCATTTTGTTATCAATTGATGCCGCTGCGCCGAAAGTTCATCGAAATATGGCCAGAAGCAGCCCGATCAGACAAATCATTGGTTGCCAGGTGCTTTTTCACTTGATGTCATCCGGATTATGGCCGTATTGTTACTGAAAAATCTGATCAAAAGCTTTGATGGAAGACGGGTCGTCAATTCCGTCAACATGAATATTGCCGGCAGTCAGGTGGTAGGCCTGCTGGGCCCGAACGGAGCCGGGAAGACAACTACATTTTATATGGCTGTCGGCATGCTGAAACCAGATTCCGGCCATATTTATCTCGATGATGAAGAGGTAACAGGTTTTCCCTTACATATCCGCGCCCGCAAAGGAATCGGCTATCTCCCCCAGGAGACATCCATATTCCGAAAGCTGACGGTACGGGAAAATCTGATGGCGATTCTGGAGCATCAACCGATTTCCCATTCAGAACAGGAAAACCGGGCGGAAAGGCTGCTGGACGAATTGGGAATACGACATCTGTCACATCAGAAAGCGGCCGTACTTTCCGGCGGTGAAAAGCGGCGACTCGAAATTTCCAGAGCGCTCTCAACCAATCCGTCTTTCATTTTATTGGATGAACCGTTTGCCGGTATCGACCCATTGGCTGTCATCGATATCAAAGCTATTATCGTGCATTTAAAAGAACTCGGTATCGGGGTTCTGATTTCCGATCATAATGTCCGTGAAACACTGAACGTCTGTGACGAAGCTTTTATTTTAAACGGCGGAGAAATTATCGAAGCCGGGTCCCCCAAACAGATTGCGTCCAGTGAAATCTGCCGACGCATCTATCTGGGAAATGAATTTACTCTTTAAGTTATTATCAGATATCAGATGGCTCTTGAATTACGCCAACAATTGAAACTGTCTCAGCAACTGGTCATGACACCCCAGCTGCAACTGGCCATCAAACTTCTGCAGCTTTCCCGTCTGGAGCTGTTAGAGACCATTCATCAGGAGCTTCAGGAAAACCCTGCACTTGAAGAAGCCATGGAAGACACGGGATCCGATTCGTCGGAAGAAGCCCCCGAGATCATTCCACCAGATATCGGTGCCATATCCGGAGAAGTTTCAAACGGCAAAAATGTTGATGATACGGACTGGAGCAGTCTCATCAATGAATACAGTTCATCCGGAAGGGTCACCTCGGAAACCGAAAAAAAAGATGCCCCCAACTATGAATCCTTTATTGCTCAGAAAGAATCCCTACAGGATCACCTTTTCTGGCAGTTGTTGATGATGTTTCCAAATCCGGAAGTGGAAAAACTGGCCAGTCTGATCATCGGCAATCTGAATGCGGACGGTTATCTCGAAGTGAATCTCGATGAACTGGCCCAGACCGGACAAACGTCTTCCGAAAAAGTTCTCGAAGTTCTGCAGATGTTACAGACGTTCGATCCAATCGGCGTCTGTTCCCGGGATCTCAGGGAATGTCTGATGATTCAGGCAAGGCATCTGAATCTCGAGGGAACACCGGTTGTCGAAATTATTTCCAATCATCTTCATCATCTGGAGAGAAAAAACTACAAGGCCATCAGCAAGGCTTCGAAACTCTCGATTGAAGACATCGTATCGGCCGTAGACATTATCAAGGGGTTTGAACCCAGACCCGGCCGAGAGTTCAGCTCCGAATCCCCTCAGTACATCACACCGGACATTTATGTTTACAAAGTCGAGGATGATTTCGTGGTCGTTCTCAACGACGATGGCATGCCGAAACTCAAGGTGAACACGTTTTACAAGGATGCTATCCAGCATAAAAAAAACATATCCGAACAAACCCGAGATTACGTTCAGGAAAAAATGAGATCCGCCACTTGGCTAATTCGCAGTATTCATCAGCGCCAGAAAACCATTTACAGGGTCATGGAAAGCATTCTGCGTTTTCAACGGGAGTTTTTTGAAAAAGGCATCTTACATCTCAAACCGATGGTACTTCGGGACATCGCAGAAGATATCGGCATGCACGAATCCACCATCAGCCGGGTAACCACCAACAAATATGCCCATACCCCCCAGGGTATTTTTGAATTGAAATTTTTCTTCAACAGCTCTATTAACCGAATGCACGGAGAAGCCATCGCCTCTGCCAGTGTGCTGAACCAAATCAAGCAGATCATCGGCAGTGAAGACCACAAAAACCCGTACAGCGATCAACAACTGTCGGATATGCTGGAAGACGCTAATATTAAAGTGGCGCGAAGGACAGTCGCCAAATATAGAGAAATATTGAAAGTATTACCTTCGAGCAGACGCAGGCAATTTTAGATGCCCTTCGTACAATACTGAATAGAAAAAGGAGATTATTCCATGCAAACCTCTGTAACATTTAAAAATATCGATCCTTCGGATAATTTGTCTCAATATGTCGGCCACAAGCTCGATCGATTCGACAAATTTCTCGACAATCCTGCAGAAGCCAGCGTCGTGTTGTCTGTCGAAAAATTCAGACATATTGCAGAAATCAACATCGTCGGAGACAGACTCAATATCTACGGCAAGGAAGAAACCGCAGACATGTATTCCGCCATCGATATGGTTCTCGACAAACTGGAAAAACAGATCAAGAAAAACAAGGACAAGACGCGGGAAAGACGAACCGGCGGCAAGGCCCGTGTGAAACCATCGGGCGATGAAACACTGGTTCGGGCCGACACCGAAGAACGCGGACAGGTCATTATCGAGCATATCGACTACAAACCCATGGATGTGGAAGAAGCCATCATGCAGATGGATCTGACGGAAGATCATTTTTTCGTATTTACAAACGCCAGATCCGAACGCGTCAATGTTCTATACCGTCGCAAGGATGGAGACTACGGCCTGATCCAACCCAGTAATTGATTCTGCTGCTGGCCGGTTGCTCATCGGAGCGTTTTTTTCATTCGCAACCGGCCGTTTTTCATCCCCCAAACTATGAAAATACTTGAAGCATTACATCGCGATGCCATCCTCACCGACCTGACATCCCGGGATAAGCAGGGGCTGATTGAAGAATTGGCTGCTCCGGTTGCCCGGGTTATCGGCGTAAGCTGTGCTGATTTGGTCGATGTTCTAATGGATCGTGAACGTCTGGGAAGTACCGGCATTGGCATGGGAATCGGTATTCCTCATGGAAAACTCAAAGACCTTGACACCCTGGTCATGGGATTTGGATTGAGCCGGAAAGGTGTTGACTATGATTCTCTGGACGGCCGACCCACACATCTGTTTTTCATGCTGATCACCCCGGAAAGCTCGACGGGTCTTCACCTGAAAGCTCTGGCAAGAATCGCCAGATTGTTGAAAAATGAAACATTCAAAGAAATGCTCTTTCGGGCAAAAACGCCGGATGATATCATTGCCGTCATCCAGGCCGAAGATGAAGATTTCTAACAAAAATCATTCGTGAAAACACATAATATCATCATCATCACCGGGTATTCCGGTTCCGGGAAAAGTACCGCCATCGCAGCACTCGAAGACGCCGGGTATTATTGTGTAGATAACATGCCGGTCGCACTCCTGCCAAAATTTTTAGAACTTCCCATCGAACCGGACTTCAAGACAGCCGGTCTTGCCTTTGTTATGGATGTGCGTGAAAAAAGCTTTCTGACCGGATATCCCCCCATCTTCGAAACCCTAAGAATCCAAGGTTACGCCTTCAAAATTCTTTTTCTCGAGGCTAGTGATGATATCCTGATTCGTCGATACAGCCAGACCAGAAGACAGCACCCCCTTTCACGATATAAAAATCTGACCGACAGTATCCGAATGGAAAAAGAGCAACTGGCAGATCTGCGCGCCGCATCCGATATGATTATCGATAGCTCGTCCTTCAATGTTCATGAGCTGAAATCCATGATTCAGAACATCGCCAAAAAAAGCGGCGGGTTATCTTCTCTCCACATTACGGTGCTGTCTTTTGGTTTTAAATTCGGCACCCCTAGAGATGCGGATCTGGTTATGGATGTACGATTCATTTCCAACCCTTTTTACATACCGGAACTAAAACCGCTGGATGGAACATCCCAACGAGTCAAATCCCATGTACTGAACAATACCGAATCTCAGGAATTTCTCAGACGATATCTTGATCTGTTGACTTATCTGATCCCCCTGTACGAAAAAGAGGGAAAAACCTATCTGACACTCGCTATGGGATGCACAGGCGGAAAGCATCGATCTGTTGCCGTTGCGGAAGCAATCGTCGAACATCTTGCAAATCAATATCCATCGAAACACATTGAGATTCATCACCGGGATATTGCATTGGCTTAAATGAAAATTACATGTTATCCGTACCGTTACCGATATCGTCGGAACATTTTTTATCATCATGTACCCTGGCTCATTTTCTATGTAAATGGGGATCGAGTCGATCACGAACTTTCAACAGGAGTTTTCATGATAGGAATTGTTATTGTGACCCATTGCAATCTTGGCGATGCCTTGATTGATGCCGCTGCTTTCATTATAGGCAGCCGTCCGGAGCAACTGGAGTCCGTTTCCATCAATATCAACGAAGAAGCTGAAAAACTGCGTGGCAAAGTGGCGAGCTGCATCAAAAAAGTTGATATGAAATCCGGCGTTCTCATTTTAACGGATATGTTCGGCGGAACACCATCCAATATCAGCTATTCTTTTCTGGAAGAAGGACGCATCGAAGTCCTTTCCGGCGTCAATCTCCCTGTCCTGATCAAGGCGATTCATCTGCGGAAAGATACGGAACTCGGCAAACTAGCCGTCACCCTGGAAACCTCTGGGAAAAAAAGTATTTCTTTGGCAAGTGGAATATTGAAAGGAAACAAGCGGGCAGAAACATCTTAAGGCAACTTATAAAATATTATCTACCATGATTCATTAAAATATATTCACATGGATATACAGGATGGACAGGATATGAACAAGTTAGCGGTTTCCAGTAATATAAATACTATATGCCAAGTATGAATGAAGATAACTTCAGTTTGATTCATACTTCATACTTCATACTTCTGGACGGTATATTCATTAATGTAAACTGCCTTAATGAAAAACACAGAATGGAAATGGTTATCCTGTTCATCCCCTCGCATGAAAATTTCAAGATACATTTTTTTCGTGTATTTCGTTGTTAATGGTATTTTCACGGTTAAGGCAATGACCGGAAACACTTCGTTGCCGATCTGCTGACTATGGATTGATATTCTGATAATCTTTGATCATCTTTTGAAGGAGGTTTTTTATGAGCATCAAGTTGGGAATAAATGGTTTTGGTCGTATTGGAAGACTGGTCTTCAGAGCAGCGATGAATCGTCCCAATGTGGAAATCGTTGCCATCAACGATCTGACCGATGCAGCCACCATGGCGCATCTTCTGGAGTATGACTCGGTTCATGGAAAACTGCCAGTACCGGTTACCGCCAAGGATGGAGCGATCGAAGTTGCAGGAAAAACCGTTGTCGTCACCAGCATCAAGGATCCCGCAAAATTGGAATGGAAGGACTTGGGGGTGGATATCGTTGCGGAATGTACAGGACTTTTCACGGATAAGGAAAACACATCCAAACATCTTGCAGCCGGTGCCAAAAAAGTCATCATATCCGCACCGGCGAAAAATCCGGATATCACCATCGTCATGGGAGTCAACAATAACAGCTATGATCCCCGTAAGCACAACATCATTTCAAATGCATCCTGTACGACCAACTGTTTGGCTCCGGTAGCCAAAGTCCTGTTGGAAAGTTTCGGGATTCGCTGCGGCTTGATGACTACCGTTCATTCCTACACCGGAGATCAGCGGCTGCTGGATTTCCCTCACCGCGATCTGCGAAGAGCCAGAGCCGCCGCCCTGTCCATGATTCCGACGACAACCGGTGCGGCCAAAGCCGTTGCCCTGGTACTTCCGGAACTGACCGGTAAATTGAACGGCCTTGCCATCCGGGTGCCGACACCGAATGTCTCCATTGTGGATTTTGTCGCGACCGTTGAAAAATCTGGTGCCAGCGTCGCAGACGTCAACAATGCCCTGAAAGAAGCATCCCAGGGATCGCTGTCAGGAATTCTCTCTTACTGTGATCTCCCGCTGGTCTCCTCTGATTTCAATGGGTCTGCCTATTCTTCCATCGTCGATGCAGCCTCGACATTTGTCGTTCAAGATATGGTCAAAGTCATGTCCTGGTACGACAATGAAACCGGATATTCTACGCGAATGGTCGATCTGGCCACCATGATAGGAGAACAACTCTGATGAACCCGTCGCTTCGCAAACCCCTGATTGCCGGCAACTGGAAAATGTATAAAACCATAACAGAGGCCGTTCAGACCGCCAAAGATATAGTTCAGTACACCACTGGTGTCGATGTCGATGTCATGATTGCCCCCCCTTTCACTGCATTGGCCCCGGTTGCCGAAGTCGTCCGGGGCACACATGTGGCACTGGGCGCACAGAACCTTTACTGGAAAAATGAAGGGGCTTATACAGGTGAAATATCACCGATAATGCTATCAGATATTGGCTGCCGATATGTCATTATCGGCCACTCCGAACGTCGGCAGTTTTTTGGGGATACCGACACATCCGTCAATGCCAAAATCCGAGCTGCACTTGATCATCAATTGATCCCGGTTTTTTGCGTGGGAGAAACTGAATCTCAGCGGGAAGCCGGGGAAACGTTTTCTGTTCTTGACAAACAGGTTGCAAAGGGTTTAGAAGGCCTTTCATCTGAAATGCTGTCGAATATTCTTGTCATTGCCTATGAGCCTGTATGGGCTATCGGCACAGGCAAAACCGCCACCAATGATCAAATTCAAGAAGTTCATGCGTTTCTGCGATCATTCACGGAAAAACTTTTTGATAATCAGCTTGCCAAATCTGTTAAAATTCTGTATGGTGGCAGCGTTAAACCTGAGAATATTTTGGAAATCATGAAGCAGATTGATGTAGACGGTGTACTGGTAGGCGGTGCCAGTCTCTCACCAACTGTATTCAACAGTATTGTCCGTTTTCACTATTAACCCGAAAAATACGGTAGCGTATGTCCGTTTTATTGATTTTTGTTCATATCATCGTGTGTGTTGTGTTGATCATGGTTGTTCTGTTGCAGACCGGCAAGGGTGCCGATATGGGTGCAGCTTTTGGCGGCGGATCGAGTTCTTCACTATTCGGTAGTACGGGTGCTTCTACATTCTTGAGTAAAGCAACCACCGTGTCTGCAATTATTTTTATGATCACCTCACTGGCATTGGCTTATGTATCTACCAATCGAACCAGTAAATCCATCATGCCCAGTACACCGTCAACGGTATCGGTACCTGCAACTTCGGAAACCAAACCGGAACCGGCACAGAGTACAACTCAAACAGCGGAACCTTCCCAGCAGAATCCGGAAAGTGTACCAAAAAAATAATAGCATCGATGTTTATTTTGAATTATCTAAACGCCGAAGTGGTGGAATTGGTAGACACACTATCTTGAGGGGGTAGCGCTCTACGGGCGTGCCGGTTCAAATCCGGCCTTCGGCACCATTATTAAAAAAAGGTCGTAATCCTTGTTGGTTACGACCTTTCTATTTTGGCAGGTTGTCGTTAGTTGCTGAGAATCAAGTTGGTTCACGACACATCTGTTGCTACCGGAGGTAAAGTGTCCATCCACTGTCATTTGCGCATAAGCCTATATGCCGCTAACTTCAGTGATAATCTCTTGATAACAGTCTTTTTCCATGGCAATCATCCTCAAGTTAGAGTTGTACAATTACCCCTATCATAAAGTTATTAATTTGTTCCGGACTATTTTGATTTCTACAACGATTTCCCCCCCTCTTTCATGGAATTTTCATTTTTTAGATATTTTCTTGCAATCAATGCTTATTTTTATTATTCTACAAATAATGACCGAATGGTCATTAATATATCACTAATTATTATTTTTATAATCTTATCAGAATCTATGCATTAATCGGACTTTCCACATGAAGGATCGCTTTATTGAAATCCAGGAAAAAGTGCAGTCTCAGCAACGCCTAGAGTTTGAGGACGGCTTGTTTCTTTTTGAAAGCCACGACATCGTCAAAATAGGCCAACTAGCCGATATCGTAAGAAATAGATTTAACGGGAATCATGCCTACTTTGTGTATAACCAGCATATCAACTATACAAACATTTGCATCAGCCATTGCCGTTTCTGTGCATACGCCAAAAAACTAGGGGATGTCGGTGCATACGCTTGGAGCGTATCGGAGATCGGAGAGCGGATTCATTCTCGAATAGAGGAACCTATCACAGAACTCCATATCGTGGGTGGTCTGAATCCAGACCTTCCGTTTTCTTACTATACGGAACTACTGAAAACGGCCCGAAGAATTCGCCCGGGTGCTACCCTGAAAGCGTTTACACCGGTTGAACTGGATTTCATCGCAAAAAACACAGGGATGTCCCTCTCCGAAATTATCGCCAAGTTCAAACAGTACGGACTTGCCATGCTTCCGGGCGGCGGAGCCGAAATTATGAGCAGCCGGATTCATAACAGTCTCTTTCCCCTGAAAATTAACGGAAACAGATGGATTGAAGTCATGGAAATCGCTCATAATGCTGGACTGAAATCGAACGCCACCATGCTGTATGGACATATTGAAACATATGCAGAACGGCTTTCTCATCTGATAAAATTACGGGATTTACAGGACAGAACATCCGGATTCAGTGCGTTTATTCCCTTGGCTTTTCACTCTGCCAATACAAGTCTTGCCCATCTACCCCCTACATCCGCATTCGACGATTTGAAAACCATCGCGATCTCACGTCTGATGCTGGATAATATTCCCCATATCAAAGCTTACTGGGTAATGATTGGAGAAAAACTGGCTCAACTGGCCCTGTCTTTCGGTGCAGACGACCTAGATGGTACTATCATTGAGGAAAGAATATCTCATGAGGCCGGCGCAACTTCGCCGAAGGGATTAACACGGGAGCATCTAACCTATTTAATTACTTCCGCTGGCTATGAGCCTGTGGAGAGAGATTCCTTTTACAATCCCATATCACAGCAGATATAAATCAGAGGTTTCTTTTATGACCAAACAGATAACCTCCATTCGGGGTAAAATTCAAAATATGATCCGTATAGATGCCACCGAAGCAAACCTTCTGCTGGAACAAGCGGAATTTCTCGACCTTGGATTTTTAGCACACGAAGTCAGAAAACGAATCCATCCCGAACCAGTGGTCACATTCGTGGTGGATCGAAATATTAATTATACTAATGGATGTATCTGCAAATGTAAATTCTGCGCGTATTACCGTCCACCGGAACATTCTGACGCCTATGTCATTTCAAAAGAATCTCTCGGCCATAAAATTCAGGAAACTCTCAATCTGGGTGGTACTCAGATTCTGCTTCAGGGCGGTCTCAATCCGCTTCTTGGGATTGATTATTATCTTGATATGTTACGCTTCATCAAAAAGAATTTCAGAATCCATATCCACGGATTTTCCCCACCGGAAATCTTTTTTATCGCCGAAACCTCCGGATTGTCTGTTGAAGAGACACTAAAATCACTGATAAAAGCCGGGCTCGACAGCATTCCCGGAGGGGGCGCTGAAATTCTGGTGAAAAATATCCGGCAGAGGATTTCCCCAAACAAATGTACGGCAGACACTTGGCTGAACGTTATGGAGCAGGCACACCAGCTCGGTCTCAAAACAACAGCCACCATGATGTTCGGCCATATCGAGACCCCTGAGGATATCATCATCCATCTGATGAAAATCCGAGAGTTGCAGGACCGCACTGATGGATTTACGGCATTTATCCCCTGGACATTTCAACCAGGGAATACAAAAATCATCAAGAACACTGCAACCGCCATCCACTATCTGCGGGTTCTTGCCGTTTCGCGATTGGTATTGGACAATGTACCGAATATTCAGGCATCCTGGGTTACACAAGGGGATAAAATTGCTCAGTTATCTCTTGCATTTGGTGCCAACGATCTTGGAAGCACAATGATTGAAGAAAATGTGGTGGCCGCAGCCGGAGTTGATTTCCAATTGTCCATGTCAGACATGATCCGAATGATTACAGATGCCGGTTATCTGGCGATTCAGCGAGATTATTTCTATAATACCATTCGGGAACACACCATAGAGAAACTTAGACATTCAGGAATTTCATTTCGCAAGGCAGCAGGGAAGGAACAGGCTATTCCCGACCGATAACGTAACGAAATTTTTTCTGAATGTTTTAGGGTTCATTACAGTTAACCGGGTTGGTCAATTAAAAAGCCTGTCATCGACGGATGACAGGCTTAATATAGAGATTTTCGGCGGTGTCCTACTCTCCCACCAAGCTTCCCTGGCAGTACCATCGGCGCTGAAGAGCTTAACTTCCGTGTTCGGGATGGGAACGGGTGTGACCTCTTCGCTATAACCACCGAAAAAGTGTATTCTCGGTTTCAAGACTTTCAAACACTGCGTGGTTCCATCTGAAAGTCTTTATAACAATTTGAAAGATCGTACACAAGAATCGATTGTGACAACTGTTTTGTGGCCAAGCCTCACGACCGATTAGTACCGGTTAGCT
>CAYQKZ010000004.1:30224-39353 GCA_964418135.1 uncultured Desulfobacterales bacterium | reverse complement strand
CTGTCCTGTTCAAGTGAATGTTCAAAATGGTGAATGCCGATTTATTCAGTGGAATCCTCATGTTCAAGGTATTGATGGCGGTTTGTGCGCACGCGGAGCTGCCGGACTGGAACTGATCCGGGATCAAGATCGGCCGCGGTTTCCAATGATTCGAAAGGCCGGCAGAGGAGAGGGCGGCTGGCTTCGGGTTTCCTGGGAAGATGCGCTGGACCGTGTGGCGGAGAAGATCTCCGGCATTCAGACCCAGTATGGCAAGCAGAGCCTGATGGGGTCGGATGCAGGTGGCTGTTTTTCGGATCTGACTGCAGCCTTTGTTCGCGGGTTGGGTACACCCAATTATCATACCGGAGGAACCGGATGGGACATCAACGTGCATCACGCAGCCCAATCCTTTTTGGGATTGGGTGCGGACGATCTGGTGTATGATTACCGCAAGGCAAATTATGTCGTTCTTCAGGGCCGTAACGTCTTTGAATCCATCGATATCAAAGAAGTCAACAATCTGCTGTCAGGTCTCGAATCCGGATGTAAGCTTGCGGTAATAGATATCCGGGCAACAATCACATCGGCCAAGGCGGACCGCTTTCTGCGGATTCGTCCGGGTACGGACTATGCGCTGAATTTATCCGTGATCCATGTACTGATCGAACAGGGGCTATTTGATGCAAAATTTGCCCAAATGTGGATCAACGATCTTGATGCCCTGCAGACATTCATTGCACCGTATACACCGGCATGGGCTGCATCGGAGACCGGTATTCCTCAGGAGACGATCGTATCCCTGGTTAAAGAAATGGCCAAGGCAGCACCTGCGGTCATCTGGCATCCGGGCAAAATGATGGCCCGCTATCGAGATTCGTTTTATGTCAGCCGTACTGCCTATATTATCAATGCACTGTTAGGCAGCATCGGTGTCCAGGGAGGTCTGGCTCTGGCGGCCAGGCCGGAGAGTATAGGTCGAAAAAGTTTGAAGAGGCTGGTAGATCTGCTGCCGGCTCCGGAAGGAATACGCGCCGATGGTGTGGGATCAAAATATCCACTTTTTGATCCAGACAAGGGCCTGTTGCACCAGGCATTTCAGGCCATCGAGACCCAGATGCCTTACCCGATCAAAGGATATCTGTGTTTTGGGCATGATCCGCTGGCGGAACATCCGGACCCGGGAGTACTCAAGCAGATATTGAGCAAACTCGACCTTCTGGTTTGTGCAACGCCGTTCTGGTCCGAGACGGCTTGGAATGCGGATATCGTGCTGCCGGTTTCGTCGTATCTGGAACAGGAGAGTATTGTGTTTCAGAAAAACGGTCTCAAACCGGGCTTTGGAGTCCGGTTCAAGTGCATCGATCCGAAGATGGACAGCCGTTCGGAGTGGTGCATTGTTGCAGAGCTGTCCAAACGCCTCGGAATTGCTGAACTGTCTTTTAACGGGATCGAGGATATCTGGAGTTATCAGCTTCAGGAGACGGGTGTTTCTTTCGATGATTTCAAAGAGGCCGGAATTGTAGCTCTCACGCCTCGGCCAGTCTATGAAAAGCTATCCTCCCGTCGGCTGAATACGGACAGCGGAAAATTCGAAATCGTCAACAGCCGTTGGGAAAAGGCAGGTATCGTCCCGTTGGCACCCTATGTTTCCAAATCGAATCCTCAAAAAGGGCAATATCGGCTGACCACGGGCGGCTGTGCGCTGCATGGCGACGGCCATACGATCAACAACAGCCGGTTGTTCTCGCTGATGCCGGAAAATGAGCTGTGGATGAGCGATATAACGGCCCGAGATGTCGGTGTATCCGATGGGCAGCGGGTGGTGGTGTCTGGGAGCGGATACAGTGCCGAGATAAATGCACGGATCAGTGCATTCATTCATCCGGAAGCGGTGTTTATGGTGCGCGGTTTCGGTCGAAGTATTCCTGCTGAAACCCGGGCCTGCGGCAAAGGGGCTTCGGATATCCGGTTAATGGTCGGTGGCTTGAATCAGTGGGACCTGGCGGGCGGTGGCCTGGCATGTCAGGAACATGTCGTAACCGTTCGTAAGGCCTAATTCTCTGAAATATTGAACAAATAAATATTTTTTAAAAAAATGTTCATTTGTTCTTGACAGGTTCAAGGTCATCAGTGTAAACGGACACAGTTTATTTTACTTAAACTTCCGCCAATCCAAACAAGGGTTAAAATCTCATGCAGTTTGACTGGTTGAACTTTGCAATAATTTTATTTTTGTTTGCCGGGCTTGCCTTTGGCGGTCTGCCAGTAGTCCTTTCTCAGCTTCTATCTCCAAAAAGCAAAGCAGCCGATCTACGCCTTCCCTATGAATGTGGTATGAACCCCATGGGGTCGGCACGCGTAAATTTTGGCATTAACTATTATTTTTACGCTTTGCTTTTTCTTGCTTTCGATGTGGATGTCCTGTATCTGTTTCCGGTATCGGTCGTATACACGAACAGCCCCGGTTGGACGCTCTTCTGGGAACTGGCCATCTTTTTGGGTATTCTTGGGCTTGCGGTGGTGTATTTCTGGCGCAAAGGAGTGTTTACATGGCCAAGAAGGATTTCCTTCTAAAACAGGGGGCAGCGGATATGATGGGTACTGCGGATACAGGAATCACCCCACCGCTGATTCAGATTCAACCCGTTCAACAAATCGTCGATCTGTGCAGGGCCATGTCGTTGTGGCCCATGACTTTCGGCCTGGCATGCTGTGCGATCGAAATGATGGCGGTCGGTATGGCTAGATTCGATATATCCCGCTTCGGTGCAGAAGTATTCAGGCCTTCTCCCCGGCAGTCCGATCTGATGATCGTTGCCGGTACGGTTACAAAGAAAATGGCACCCGCCGTAGTTCGCCTTTACGAGCAGATGCCTGCACCAAAATGGGTGATGGCACTTGGCAATTGTGCAATTTCGGGTGGGCCTTTCAGTTTTGAAGGGCAGTATGGCATTGTTGAAGGTGTAGATCGACTGATTCCAGTCGATGTGTATGTGCCAGGCTGCCCGCCTCGGCCCGAGGGGTTACTGGAAGGATTGTTCGAGCTTCAAAAGAAAATAACAGGCCGGCGCTGGTGGCCAGAGCCCAAAGAGCATTACCGTATATGAAAGTGCAACATATGAATCGCACACTTCCTGATTTTTTATCCTGTCTCGACGTTCGGGGAAAAGCCGTTTCCGATTATGCAAGAACCGGTTCATATGCCGGAATGCTGATTGAAAAAACACAATTGCTGCCGGTTGCGGCGATTCTATTCGAAGAAGGTTATTTTCTGGAAGATGTTTCGGGAGTCGACGTACGGGAGGGGATTCTGGTGGTTTACCATTTCGATCGTTACGATCGATCCGAACGATTGACAGTCCGGGTGATGACATCCCATGATAAACCGTCGGTGCCATCCATCGTATCGGTTTACAGTGGTGCAGACTGGCACGAGCGGGAATGTTACGACTTTTTTGGTGTGATATTCGAAAATCACCCGAATTTGAAGCCATTGTTGCTCCCGGATGATCTCGGAATCCACCCACTGTTAAAAGAAAACAACCGACAGTCGGTTTATGCAGTGGTGCCTTTCGATCAACTAGTGGATGGTGATATCACCTGAAAATAGAAAAAACGTCAACACCGATCGTTATCAATTTTTCAAACAGGTAGGAATAATTTCAATATTTCGATTTCGGACTGCTAACATTCAGCAAAAAGGCATACCGGAAGGATCCCATGAAGAGTCAATACTCCATTATCCAAGATAAAGAACGATGTATCGGCTGTCTGAGCTGTGAGGTCTACTGCCAGCAGAACAAACATCTGGCGGAAGGCCCCCGGCTCTGTGAAATTGTCGTGCTGGGCAAACGAAAACTGAGTGGCATACCCCGAGAAGCCTATGTGTATATGTCATGTTTTCATTGTGAAAACCCGGCTTGTGTTGCAGCGTGTCCGACCAATGCCATGACAAAACGTGAATCCGACGGAATTGTTTATGTAGACTTCGACCGCTGTATCGGATGCAAAGCCTGTATGGTAGCCTGTCCTTGGGGTGCTGTCCAGTGGAATCCCGATGCACAGAAAGTCGTTAAATGCGATTACTGCAAAGACCGTGTGGATCAGGGCCTCAAACCGGCATGTGTAACTGTTTGCACCACCGGATGTCTGAACTTTAAGGAACTGAGTGGCAGTGACTCGGATTCGGACGCATTGACTTCAAACTGAGGATATCTTTATTTAATTGTTGATGGTATCGATACCATTACCATCCAGTCTAAGGAGGCATGAATGTCGGGGACAGCGTGTCAGTGCCAGGAGACCGCTTGCGCGGAAATCGAAATCGATTACAATCTTCTGGATAAAATCATTCGTGATGATTACGGCGGAAATAAAGAAGCTATGATCATGATGATGCAGGCTATCCAGCGGGTATACCGTTTTTTACCGGAAGCGGCCGTGAATTATTTGTCCCAGGTTATCGAGGTTCCGCTTACAAAGATATATGAAGTGGCTACATTTTATGCATCTTTCAGTCTCGAGCCGAAAGGCAAGTATATTTTAAGCGTATGTACGGGTACAGCCTGTCACTTGAAAGGAAGCGGGGGCATGGTGGAGCATATCTCCAAACGGATGGGAATAGCTCCCGGCAAAACGACTGCGGATCTGAAACTGACCCTGGAAACGGTTAACTGCGTCGGTGCCTGTGCTGTAGCCCCGGTCGTGGTTGTTGATGAGAAATACTACCCCAAGGCAGATATCGCCACGCTGAACGATTTCATGGATCGTCTAAATGCGGAATAAGGGAATGATGATATGATCGAAGCAACTAAAGCCGCAACATCCCTTGATGTTAATAAAATTTCGACTCCCGCCGGTCTGGATATTTTCCGGCAGGAACTTCAGTCTAAAATAGACCCGAATGCACAGCTCGTAATTGTATGCTGTGGTACCGGTTGCCAGGCTGCTGGCAGCGCTGAAGTCGTGGACAAGTTCAAGCAGGTGCTTACCGGATCCGGATGGAGTGGTAAAGTTCTTCCACTCATCAAACCCACTGGCTGTCATGGCTTTTGCTCTCGGGGTCCGCTTGTCATCATCGAGCCCGAGGATCTGTTCTATCAGCGTGTTACGGTCGATGATGTTGAAGACATCGTAAATAAAACTCTTTTGAATAATGAAGTCATCAAAAAGCTGCAATACAAGCCGGCCAACTCCAAAGAAGTTATTCCCAAAGCCAGTGATATTCCCTATTATGCCAAGCAAACCCGCTTGGTGTTGAAAAATATCGGGAAAGTTGATCCGACAGAAATCAACGATTCGATAGTTCGCGGCAGTTATTCTGCTCTTGCCAAAGTCTTGACGCAGATGTCGCCTGAGCAGGTCATCGAAGAAGTTTCCAAATCCAAGCTCCGAGGACGCGGTGGTGCCGGTTTTCCCACAGGCGTCAAGTGGGAGTCCTGCGCTAAACAAGAAGGTACTCGATATGTCATCTGTAATGCTGATGAGGGAGATCCGGGGGCATTTATGGATCGGTCTTTGCTCGAAGGAGATCCGCATAGTGTTCTCGAGGGAATGGCCATTTGTGCTTATGCAGTCGGCTCCAATCGGGGATATATGTACGTCCGGGCGGAATATCCCCTGGCCGTCCGAACCTTGACAACAGCCATTCGACAGGCAGAGTCTCTTGGGCTACTTGGAGAAAACATCATGGGTACGGGCTTTGATTTCAAGGTGACCATATCGACCGGTGCAGGTGCCTTTATCTGTGGTGAATCATCGGCTTTGATGGCGTCTTTGGAAGGAAAAGTAGGCAGACCTCGACCCAAATATATCCGTTCCGTTGAAAAAGGATTTAGAGACTGTCCCTCGAATCTGAACAATGTGGAAACCTATGCCAACATTCCCGACATCATCAGTCATGGTGGAGACTGGTACAAGTCCTTCGGAACGGAACGATCAGCGGGCACAAAAGTCTTTGCACTAACCGGTAATGTTTACAATATTGGTTTGGTGGAAGTTCCCATGGGAATTTCACTGATGGAAATCGTATATGGTATTGGTGGTGGCATTCCCAATAAACGTACACTGAAAGGGGTTCAGACGGGTGGCCCTTCTGGTGGGTGTATCCCCATTCCTCATCAAATACCAGACATCAATGTCGGTTTCAGCAAACTCGCTGAAGCAGGGTCCATTATGGGGTCCGGCGGTATGATTGTCATGGATGAAGATACCTGTATGATCGAGGTGGCCCGATATTTCGTCAACTTCCTCGTCGAAGAATCTTGTGGGCAATGTACGCCATGCCGGGAAGGGCTGATCCGGATGCGGGAGATACTCAACCGGATCACCCAGGGCGATGGAAGAGAAGGCGATGTAGACCTGTTGGTAGAGATCGGTAATTTTACAAATAATTTTTCACTTTGTGGACTGGGAACATCTGCAGCGAATCCTGTACTGTCCACAATTCGATACTTCCGCGAAGAGTATGATGCGCATATCCGAGATAAAAAGTGCCCGTCCGGTGTCTGTAAACCCCTCTTCCACTATGACATCGATCCCGAAACTTGTACGGGCTGCGGACTCTGTAAAACCAAATGCCCGGTCAAGGCTATTACCGGAGAAAAGAAAAAAACCCATGTTATCGATCAATCATTGTGTATCAAGTGCATGGAATGTTATAAGAACTGTAAATTTAGAAGCGTCAAGATCATGTGATAAGGTCCAATCCGTCATCATCACATTAAAGGACACCCCCCCACGATGAAAGTCCTCAATATTGTATTAAACGGAAAACCAGTTACTGCAAAGATGGGCCAGACCATACTGGAACTGGCCAGGGAGAATGGTGTTTTTATCCCGACTCTATGCGACAGTCCTGCACTGGAGGCTGCAGCCATGTGCCGGTTGTGTACCGTGCAGGTTATAGAAGGCAAATGGCCAAAATTCGTAACTGCCTGTAATTTTCCGCTCCGACGGGATGCAGAGGTTGTTACGGATTCCCCGGAAGTACGTCATGGCCGTAAGTTGATCATTGAATTGTTGATGGCCAGGTGCCCGACATCCCCGGAGCTGCAGCGGCTGGCTGCTGATTACGACTGCGATCTGAATCGATTTGCGCCGCTGAATGACGACTGCGTAGTATGTGGACTCTGCACTCGAGCCTGCGAGGCGGTGACCGGCCGCACTCTTTCCTTGGCAGGACGGGGAGTGGCCATTCATGTGGATACCGCCTTTCAGAAAGCATCAACCTTTTGTATTGGGTGTGGGGCCTGTGTTCAGATTTGTCCGGTGAAGAAGATTACCATGGAAGATGTGGACGGGGAGCGGCGGATTATCCTACACGGTAAAGTCGCCTCCCGGGTTCAATTGCCGCAATGTACCTCCTGTGGAAAATATTTTGGGCCGGTTATCGATCTGCAGCAAGTCATGGAGCGTATGGGCGAGCATTTGATTCCACCGCCGAATGTTTCGGTTTGTCCGGAGTGTTCGAGACGGAATCTGGCGATAAAACTGGGAAAACGCTATTTTGAACAATTCGGTGTTTTCGAAGAAGAAGAAGGTCAGGCGAATGCTGGATAACCCCTCTTTTAATCTCAATGGCGACTACTATTCGTCCCAATTTTCGCAGAGCGGCAAGGGTGAAGGTAATACCCTTGTTTTGAATCTCGGGCCACAACATCCATCCACCCATGGCGTGCTTCGGGTTATCGTGGAACTGGATGGTGAATATGTACTCAGGGCTGAACCTGTCTTGGGATACATTCACCGAATGCACGAGAAAATGGGTGAGGTCAAGACATATGTTCAATATCTACCGAACATGGGACGGGTTGATTATCTCCATGCGCTGGCGTGGAACTGGGCCTACGTGGGAGCTGTCGAAAAGCTGATGGGCCTTGAGGTACCATCCCGAGCGGAATATATTCGGGTCATTACCTGTGAGTTGAACCGAATATCATCACATCTGCTCTGGTGGGGTGCCTACGTATTGGATTTAGGCGGTTTTACGCCGATTCTGTACGCATTTGACGATCGGGAAATACTCATGGATATTCTCCAGATACCGACCGGCTCTCGGCTAACCTATTGTTACTATCGGTTTGGTGGAGTTTCCGCTGATTTGACCGAGACATTCCTCACCCAGACCCGTAACTTCTTAGAACGCTTCAAGACACGTATTCCCATGTATCATGATCTGGTTACTGGAAATATGATCTTGCGGGGTCGATGTGAAGATATCGGTGTACTGTCAGTCGAGATGGCTCGACGGTATGGGGCTACCGGGCCCGTGTTACGGGGATCCGGTGTTGCTTACGATGTAAGGCGCACAGAGTTCTATTCCGTTTACGATCAATTCGAGTTCGACATTCCGGTCGGAAAAAATGGGGATGCCATGGACCGATATGATGTGCGGCTTGCGGAAATGGAGCAAAGTGTGCGGATTATCGAACAAGCATTGAACCGGATCCCGGATGGCCCCTATATCAATCCCGATGTGCCGGATCGAATACTTCCGCCGGTTGGGGAGACTTATTTTGCCGTAGAAGGTGCCCGAGGGAAAATTGGCGTCTATTTGATCAGCGATGGAACGGCCAAACCGTATCGGCTGAAACTGCGGGCTCCTGGGTATTCAAATCTACATGTGTTTGCAGAGCTTGCCCAGGGAACGATTCTGGCGGATGCGGTTTCCATATTGGGAAGTCTTGACCTTGTGATACCGGAGATCGATCGATGACGCAACTGCTTCAGCTCCTTACTAATCCACTCGTT
The DNA here is from genome assembly GCA_964418135.1 of uncultured Desulfobacterales bacterium. GTDB lineage: Bacteria > Desulfobacterota > Desulfobacteria > Desulfobacterales > Desulfatirhabdiaceae > RAAP-1. The sequence continues at coordinate 30,620 of CAYQKZ010000004.1, read as the reverse complement.
TACCTGGTGGTGGCATTGATTGCCATCCTTACCTTTATTGCCCTAAATGGTTTGATACTGGTATATGTGGAACGAAAAGTCGCAGGCTTCATTCAAAGAAGACCTGGCCCGTTTGAAGTCGGACCGCACGGTCTTTTGCAGCCGATTGCCGATGCCCTTAAACTGGTCGGTAAACAGTTGGCTATACCTGACGGGGCCGATCGCATTCTTTACTGGGCAGCCCCATTGTTATCTTTCGCACCGGTTGCTGTGTGTTTGTTACCCATTCCTTTTGGCCCACATCTAATTGGTCATAACGTCAATCTGGGTGTGCTTCTGGTTTTGGCTTTTTCGGGGTTGAACGTTTTGGCTTTGTGTTTTGCAGGATGGGGTTCTAACAATAAATATTCGCTTATT